>SFFY01000008.1 GCA_004556745.1 Bacteroidales bacterium
TTGGTTTCTACTTCAACCAACTGGTTAAACAAGTAAACGAATTTCGTGAATCCTTTTATCTCGCCGCTTTCTGCTTGTTGATAAACCGCGCCGCCAACCATTTGCGTACCGGTTCGTCATACAATTTCAAACAGATAACGGCTACGAGGATATTCCAAGCATAGACGCACAAGGCCACTTGCCAAGTTTCCGCGAAGGAATAGCGTTCCGTCTTGATGAGCCATGAGTAAAACAGGTACATAAACGGATAGTGGACGATGTAGAGCGGGAAAGAGAGGTCGCCCAAGAACTTGCAGACGCGGGTAGAGAAGGCATCGGTTGTCTGCCCGGACGCACCGAGCCAAACGATGAGGGGAAAAACTACGGCAATGCAGAAAATTTCAAACAGGCCGTTCCACAGAATGGGCGTGTTCCCTCCGATAAAGGGGACAAACAATAGGGCGGCCAGCAGTACGGAGCAAATCCAAAACGCACCCTTCACACGCACCGGACGCAGGCGGCGCGAGAGCAGCAGACCGGCGGTGAAGGGGAATAGCATGCGCAAAGCACCGCCGAGTACGTTCACCGTGTCTACGGTCCACCCCACCCCGATGCTGCCGTAGCCGGAAACATCGAAAATCGCAAAGCAACCCAAGGCTGCCCCCAAGGCGATGACCAGGGCCAGCAATGCCTTATCGGACAGGCGGCGGATAAAGAGGGCATAGAGGATATTGCCGATATATTCAAAGAAGAGCGACCACGCCGGCCCGTTGAGCGGGAACATCTCGCCGTTGCCGCGCACTTCGTAGCCGCAGCCCGGCACGGCGGGAATGAAGCACATGGCAAGCAGCAGGGCGAGCATTACGGCTGAGGTGGCGACATGCGTCCCGTCCCATTGAACACTGCCCTGAACGAGGAAGGTAATCGTTCCCAACACGGCACCCATGATGACCATCGGGTGCAGACGGATAAGCCGGCGCTGGAAAAATCCTTTCATCGTCAGCGACTTGTTCCAGCGGTCGTCATAAGCATAGCCTATAACGAAGCCTGACAATATGAAGAAGAAGTCAACGGCCAGGTAGCCGTGGTTGATGCACTCGACATAAGGTTTTGCGCCTGCAAAGGCATAGCCTTCGAAGACGTGGTACCAAACGACAAGCAGCGCGGCCACTCCGCGCAAGCCGTCAAGCAAGTCGTAATGGGGTTTGGTGTCGCAGAATGCGGCCGAAGCGGGGATGTGATTAGGCATACAAGCTTATATTTTAGTAAACGAGTAGACAAGTAAACGAGTAAACGAGTAAACGAGACAAATCTCTTGTATATTATTGTTCTGAGATATAGCCCCCTACTTGATATCAATAAAGGCGGGGAAAATGCGGCGCGGGTCGTAGAAAGTGGCGACGCTGGCGAGCATGGCATTGATGTTGGGGCGGATCTTGCCCTCAAACACGGTGCGGCCGTTGACCGTCACGGTGACGGGACGATAGAAGTCTATCATCGTTTCGTCTAAGTAAAGGCGGAATGCCATTTGCGCGGCGGGCTTGTAGTCGCGCTCGAACTTCATTTCGATGCCCCAGATACTGTCGCGCTGCACGGTGCGGTAAGTCACGTCGTCGACGGTGAGCGTCACTTTGTTCTCGGCGCGGTTGATGTCCATCTGATAATACGTGCGCCCGTCTGCCGCAGGGCGTTTCAGCACGGCTATGTTATAAAATCCGGTGCGATAGCGTCCGTCCATAGGATAGTCCTCCCAATTCACATGATGCGGCACGGCGTTGCGCGTAAAATTGCGCAGCCAGGGCGTAGTCGGGGCGTAGTCAATATGATGTCCGCGCTCGGGAATGAGTTCCACCTTGTGGCGAAAGCCGTCGGGCATCAGGAGCTCGAGACTGTCGAGGGCATCGGCTGTGTAGCCCGTGAGGATATTGCGGTAAAAGCCTTTATCGATCGCTCCCGTGCGCAGGCTAAACCCGATGTTACGCAGATTTTCCGCCGGCGCGTTTTTCAGCGGTTCGCCGCCCGCCATCGGTCCTGCCGCCGCCCAATAGTCGGCATAGAAGGAAGCGATGCGCTGGCTACCATAACCGCCCTCGGAAATACCGAATACGTAAATCTTGCCGGGATCAACGTCGGGGCGCAGAAGCGCCTGGCGCAAGAGGCGTTCCCAAGCGAATTGCTTGCTGCGCTGATACCAGCGATACCATTGTCCCTCGTTGGGGATTTGCGGAATGAAGTAAAGGCTCGGCGCATCCTGGAACATCTGCGCGAGTTTCAAGCCCGTGGCCCATTCGCGGTCGCGCGGCCCGCTGCCGTGCAGATAGAGGAAGAGCGGATAACCGCCTGACGGCTGCTCGCCTTTGCTGACAAAATAATAATTGAGCGTGGCCTGAGGTTCGAGGCTATCGGGCAGCAACCATTTGCCGCTGTTGGCGGTGTCAATTGATTTAAGGGGAATAAGTTTTTCCTCTTCAAACGCCTCATTGGCCTGCCGCCACGCCTCCCAAACCGCCTCGCGCACACGGCCAATCTGGTTTATTGCAATTCTCCTCTCGGGCACGGCAACGCCTGCCGTGCCGCCCTTTTTTAGGGTTTCGCCGAAATAATCGCACATCTGCCCGGCATTTTGCGCCAAAGCAGATAAAGGCAGGACGAATAAGAGCAAAACGAGTGCGGAACTATATTTACGATTGAGCATCATACGAATAATATAAACAGGATAACATCAAAATTCCCCTCACACGCCTGCTGCCATTACTGCGCGGCATGTGAGGGGAATTGTTATAGACTTAAACTATCTGATTACTGAATCTTGACAGTAGCACGACGGTTGTAGGAGAAGGGAGCAATAGTGTTCACGCCACCCTTAGCCTCAACGATGATATCGTCGCGGTTAACGCCCATCTTAACGAGTTCGTTGGCAACAGCGTTAGCACGCTTTTCAGAGAGCTGCTGGTTGTAAGAAGCGCTACCCGTCTTGCTGTCGGCATAACCCGTAACAACGATCTTCTTACCGTTAGCCTTAGCGTATTCGGCAACTTCCTTAACGTTAACCAAATCCTTGCGGCTGGCAATCTTAGAAGAGTTGATGTTGAAGAATACGGACTGAGAAGTAGAAACAACTTCGGTAACCTTTTCAACAACGGTCTTGGAGTCGGTAACAGGCTTCTGGTTAGCAAGCATCTCGCGGAGGCGAGCATTTTCGTCCTGCTGTTCCTTGAGAGAAGCATTGAGGGCATCCATCTGCTCCTTGTTCATAGCCATCAGAGCGTCTACGTCGGGCACTTTCTCCCAGGTGCACTTGCCGAGGTTGTAGGTAACACCTACAGAAACGCCGACGAGCTTGTCCCAGTAGCGGCTCTTGGTTTTGCTGTAGTCGGCCCAATTGTCGTTCAAGCCTCTGTCAACAGAACCCTCGAACCAGTTGGTGTAGATGTCAAGGAAAATCTGGAAGTGCTTAGATACGCGGAAGTTGTTGAGCAAACCAGCGTTATAAGTCAGGTCGTAGTTGTCACCACCGGCGCTCATATTGCGAATTACACCGAGACCTACGTAAGGAATGCAGTTCCAAACGCGCTTTTCGTTGTAGCCGCAGAAGAGGTTAGAGAGGTTGAACATTACGTCCTCGTGAATGTTCCAATAAGCATAAGAAGGATGGTTGTCGCGTGTATTGACTTCCTTGGCCCAAGCACCCTGGAATTTGGTGCGGAGACCGATACCGGGAGTAAACCACTTACCAACGGCAACATTGAAACCGAGCGTGGTGCGATCAACACTGAACGGGTTCTTGTTGCAGCACTGTTCCTGAGAGGTGTAAGCAGCAGTAGACTCAATACCTGCACTTACGAACCAGTTTGCCCAGAAAGAGTTTGTAGCAACGCTGTACTTCTTGGTAGGAGCAACAGTGTCCTGTGCCATAGCACTTGTGGCAAAACCAACAAATGCAAGCGCAATCATTAACTTTTTCATAACTAAGAGTATTTAGAGATAGAAACAATAAAATAAATTCGTCCAAATTAGCGCGGCAATGCCTTTCATATAAGCAAAGTCGCGTTTTGACGGGGCAAAGTTAGTAAAAACTAATTCGTTTGTACAATTTAATACAAGAAAAAATACGGTAAAAGGGCAATTTATACCAACTTTTTCCGTTTTTCCTCATTTTCCGAAGAGTTTTTCTATGTTTTCGACCGCCAAAATGACCAAAACGGTCTGGCCATCAGGTGTAAAATTGGGCGTACCTGTGGAGAACAACTGATCGACGAGCGCAGACATCTCCGCGCCCGACAGATATTCGCCCACGGGCATTGCGGCCCGGCGTGCGAGAGTTAGGGCAATGCGGTGGCGAATGCCGTCGGCAGCATCGCTTTTACCGTCCAAAGTTTCTTGGAGAATATCCTGCAAAAGTTCGGAAGCGTCCAAGCCCTCCGTCCCTGCGGGGGTGCCGAGCACAGAAAAGTCGCCGCCGCCAAGAGAAGACACTTCAAAACCCACGCTCTGCAAGTCCTGCATCATTTTCTCGAAGGCCACGGCCTCGGAGGGCGGCAACGTGAGGCGTTGGGGGAAGAGCAGCCGCTGCGTCACGGAGGGCTTGTCGGCGAACCGCGCCATAAAGCGGTCGTAAAGGATTCTGACGTGCGCGCGGTGCTGGTCGATGAGCATCAGGCCGGACTTGACGGGCGTTATTATATATTGTCCGCGAAACTGGAAGTAGTCCGTCTCGCTCTTTTTCATTTCTCCTTGTTCTTCTGCGGGCAGACTTTGAAACATCTGCGCCGCAGGCGCGTCTTGGTCGGCGGGGAAGTCGGGCACATCACCGAAATCCGTTTCTTTCTTTTCTGGAAAAGCAGCGGCATAAGCGTTCTGCCAATGCCGGTCCACCGCAGGCTTATTATTATATGTATGGGATGAGCCGCCCGCTCCGCCGCCCTTGCCCGAAAGATAGGAAGGGGAGGTGGCGAAAGGGTTGTAGTCGGGATTTACCTCGATTTGCGGCGCAGGCACATCGTTGCCGCCCGGCGTGAAAACGGGAATGTCGGGGCGGCCTTCGGTGTTGAATTCCAGTGACGGCACAACGCCGTGCTTACCCAGTGCCTCGCGCACGGCAGCCAGGAGGATTTGCCAAATTGGCGTTTCGTCCTCAAACTTTATTTCGGTCTTGGTGGGGTGGATATTGACATCGATTTTCTCGGGCGCGACTTCAAGGTTCAGGAAAAAGGGTACTTGCTCGCCGTCGGGTATCAAACGCTCGTAAGCCGTCTGCACCGCCTTGGCGAAATAGGGGTGGCGCATGTAGCGGCCGTTGACAAAGAAGAATTGCTGCGCGTTCTTGCGGCGCGAGGCCGAGGGCACGCCCACGAAACCGCTTAGATTTATCAATGTCGTCTTGACCTCTACGGGTATGAGCTTTGCCTCCAAGCGTTTGCCGAACACGCCGAGTATGCGCTGCTTGAAATTTCCTGCGGGGAGGTTCATCATCGCCGCGCCGCCGCTATGCAGCGAAAAGGAGGTTTCGGGATGCGCCAAGGCGATGCGTTCAAATTCTGTGAGGATATTGGAAAGTTCCGTTTGGTTGGACTTTAAGAACTTGCGGCGGGCGGGAATGTTGAAAAAAAGATTTTTCACGGCGAAATTTGCCCCGACGGGGCAGTTCACGGGCTGCTGATCCACCACGCGGCTGCCTTCAATCACGATGCTCACGCCGAGGTCCTTATCGGCAGCCCGCGTGCGCAATTCCACCTGTGCCACGGCGGCGATAGAGGCCAGTGCCTCGCCTCGAAACCCCATAGTGCGGAGCGCAAAGAGATCTTTGGCCTCGGAAATCTTAGAGGTAGCGTGGCGCTCAAAAGCGAGGCGCGCGTCGGTTTCGCTCATTCCCTTGCCGTTGTCAATCACCTGCACGAGGCTTTTCCCCGCGTCCTCCACGATGACCTGCACCTGCGTGGCGCCGGCATCGATGGAGTTTTCCACCAATTCCTTAATCACCGACGAGGGCCGCTGCACCACTTCGCCGGCCGCAATCTGGTTGGCCACGGAGTCGGGCAAAAGATGTATGATGTCGCTCATGGGGTTTCCTTATTTCTTTTTCTTTCCGTCTAACTTCTGCAAAGGCGGGGTGCGCCGTATAGAGGGTTTGAGTTCTGTGCCTGCTTTCTTAGGCCGCCATTCGTAAATGTCGTCTTTATTTAGGGGACGGATATAATCAAACCAAACAAAATTGGCCAGTTGTCGGCGTTCGGGCGGAGCCATACCTATGGGATAGAGCACCGCAACGGGCGAAGCGGGTGCCCAGAGGCGGTCGAGTTTGCGCTCCTTCATGAACACTTTTAGAATACTCGTTTCGAGGTAATTGGAATAGAGGATCGTACTGTCTTTTTCAAGGGGATAGAAAATGGTCAGCACGTTGCCAACGGCGTGGTTCTCGCGCATTTCGCCTTTCTCAAAATAACTGTGCATTTCCTGCGAGGTCACTTGATTGAAATGCACAGAGTCTACTTGCTCCACCATAAGCGCCTGCCGCTCCACATATATGCTGTCGATTGTGGAGTCGGCCATAAATACGTTTATCTCCTCGCCAAGCACTTGTTTCGTGTCGCTCCAAACGATGGGGTCTTTGTAGAGCGTGAGTTTCCCCTCTTTTGAGTTGAATACCAGCGAGTCGCTCACGGCCTGCACGTCGGTGCGGTAAGCGCGGACGTGGAAATAGCCGTGGAGCTTGCGGTAAACGGAGTCGGTGTCGATGTTATAGGTGAACATCCTTATGGTGTCGGCGTGGACATACAGCGTATCCTGTCCTTGCGAGAACTCACGCGCCAACGCCCGCTTTGTGGCCATGGCTTCTCCCGTCTGCTCGAAGTAGATGCAGTAGTCGCCGGTGAGTATGTTCTTGTTTTTGGTGTCTTCGCAGGAGATATTATTGATGGCCTCCATAACACCGGTCGTTTTGTCGTAATAAACGGTGTCGCCGCTCATGATGCGGTCGCGACCAAACGCCATCGTTCTGTCGTAAAGGCGGGCCTGCTCGCTTTGGGTGTTGTAATAACCGAGTTCCGTATAGATGCGGTCGCCGTTGCTGTATATATTCGTCGGCCCAATCGCTTTCGACCATTTCGTTTGCGTATCGTAGTGGAGCGTATCGGTAACGAGTTTGAAATCTTCATCGGTGAGCACCACGTTGTAGTTGAAGACGGACTGCTTCGTATCGGTGTGGTATTCTCCCCAATCGCTTTCCAGCACGCTGGTACCGTCGATGAGCCTGCCGCCCTCAAAGTAATAGCACACGTTGTAGAGGCGGTCGTAGTTGAGGCTGTCGGTCTTCAACACTTGCTCGCGGTGGGTCATGACTACGTTGTGGCGCATTTCGGCCATCAGGTTCTCACCGTAATAATGCAGCACGTCGCCAGTGAGTTCCAAGGTGTCGCCCTGCACGATGCGCACGTGTCCAAACGCGTCGAACGACTCCGAGGCTTCGTAGAGCAGGGCGCTGTCGCAGTACATGGTCATGCCGCCGTGACGAAACACAACGTTGCCGCTCAACCTTTGCGCCGCGTTGGCCTCAAACTCATTGAAGCGGTGATTATCGGCTTCCCAGTGTATTTTATCCTTTTCTTCCTTCACGGCCTGCTTGCGCTTGTCGTCCGCCCCCTGCCACGCCCGCGCGGCGAAGCAGCAGCAAAACAGCAAGAGGAGGGTAAGGAGGGGTAAATGCTTTTTGGTCATATATATATTATATGTATATGGGCGGGCGTATGCCAAAGCAGACTGCCCCTACCCTTTTGCTTTCGGGGAACGGGTACAGTCTGCCTTTTTGTCGGTCGGTCTGATTATTTAATCCAGCCTTTATACTTGAAGTCGCAGCCGCGCCAGTCGGGACTGATACGCACGTAGGTGCTGGCTATCTTGTCTTGGATCCACTTTTCGAGTTTCTCCTCGCGCTTTTTCGAGACGACCACGTTTTTCAATGCCTGAAAATCCTCGGTCATATTGGCGCGGTGTCCGTCGATGCGGTTTTTGAGTTTCACGATGGCGCAGACGGTCTGTCCTTTCGCGTTGGTCATGCGGAAAGCCGGGGAGATTTCACCCACCTGCATCTTTTCCACCACTTTTGCCACGTCCTGCGGCAGGTCTTTCATCTGGAAACGCGAGGTCAGCGTGTTGGTTTCTTCCTGCAGGTTGGCCATAATGCCACGATTGAAGCGCGTGTCCTTGTCGTCCGAGAGTTCCTGTGCCGCGATATCAAAGGAAAATTTATCGGCCTTGATGTCGGCAGCGATGGAATCGAGGCGCGTGAGACAACGCTGGTATTCGCTTTCGTCGATCTCGGGCTTAAGCAAGATGTGACGCACTTTCACGAGGTCGCCCTTCTTGTCAATGAGCTGTATGATATGGTAGCCGAACTCGGTCTTCACTACTTTCGACACTTTTTTGGGGTCGGTGAGGGAAAAGGCCACGTTGGCAAATTCGGGCACCCATTGGTTGCGTCCCGCATAATCGAGTTCGCCGCCGTCGCGCGCCGAACCGTCCTGCGAGTAAAACTTTGCAAGGGTGGAGAACTCCGTCTCGCCGCTGTTCACGCGGCGGGCAAACTCGCGCAACTTCCCTTCGATGCGCTCCACCTCCTCGCGCGAGACGCGCGGCTCGGAGGTGATGATTTGCACCTCCACCTGCGTGGGAATGAAGGGCAGGCTGTCTTCGGGCATCTCCTTGAAATATTCGCGCACTTCGGCGGGCGTCACGGTCACGCCGCCCACAAGTTTGCGCTGCACCTCGAACATCATTTCCTTCTCGCGCTCCATCTTTTTGTACTGCTCGCGGAGTTGCGAAATCTTCTTGCGGGCAAAGATTTCCACGGCTTCGCGCGAACCGTACTGCTGAATAAGGTAGTTGATGCGCTGGTCTACGGAGCGTATCACGTCGCCCTCGCTCACCTCGATGCTGTCCAGTTCGGCCTGGTGCAGATAGAGTTTTTGCAGGGCGATTTGCTCGGGAATGGTGCAGTAGGGATTGTCCACGGGGTCGCTGCCGGGCAGTTCGGAAGAGATGCGCACTTCTTCGATGTCGGAGAGCAGAATAGGTTCATCGCCTACCACCCACACTATCTCGTCTACCACGTTTTTCTGCGCAGCGGCAAGCATGGGCAGCATAGCGGCAAGGACGAACAGGATTCTTCTAATCATACAATATTATATATATAGGATGTCGGGAACCGCTTCTTAATGCTTGTTCACGGTTTTGAGCACGTCCTGTTTTACGGAGAACGGGAAACGCTGGCGCAGGCCTTCCACCCACTCCTTTTCCTTCTGTTCCTGATAATCGCTCGTCACCTGCGCCTTAACGTCCAGATAACTCTTGGGCTGCTTGAGCACTTTGCCGGCAACGCCCGTCTGCACATAGCCCTTCATGGGCGCGGGGGCTTCTGCCTTGGTCTTGAAGGCGTAAGCGTCCACATAACTGTTCTCGCCTGCCTTGCAGATGTAAGGTCCGGTCACGAACACGGTGACAGAGTCTTTGTTGAACTGCTCTTTGACTGCCTTGCGCCAATCGCCGTCGATGCTTTTGTTCAAAAGTTTAGCCAGGCGCTTGGCATCTTGGACGTTCTTCACCTGATAGACAAAGCCTTTGAAGCGCGGCTCAGTCCAAGCATACTTCTTTTTATTCTGCTTGTAATATTGCTCCAAGCCTTTGGTATCTGCGGCTGCCACGTCCCACACATCGCGCTTGCTGGCTTCGTAGAGCAAGAGTCCGTCGTGGTACTCCTGCACAAGGTAGCGCAACTCGGCGTTGTCCTTCTCGTGGGCGGCGAGCACGCTGTCGAGCACGGTTTCGCGCGTGAGGCGGCCGTTTGAAGCGTCCACGAGCTTCTTGATGCGGTATTCTGCCGATGCTTCCTCGATGCCTTGACGCTTGAGTGCCTCGATGATTTCGGGGCGCAAAGAGTCGAGGGGCGCGAGGGCGTGGCGGTCGGTCATCTTAATGATGTGGTAGCCATAGGGCGAGAGCACCGGCTGCGACATTTCGCCTTTCTTGAGTGCGTAGGCAGCGGTCTCAAACTCCTTTACCAGGGCGCCGGGACCGAGTTCGGGCAACTGCCCGCCGCGTTTTGCCGTACCGGGGTCGGCGGAATAAAGCTCAGCCATTTTGGCAAAGTCAGCACCTCCGAGCAAGGCGTTGTAGATCGAGTCGGCCTTTTGCTTGGCCGCCTGCTTCTCCGCCTCGCCGGCGTTTTGCTTGAGCTGGATAAGGATGTGCGCGGGCTTGATCACGTCCATGCCGCCGAGTTGCTTCTCGGTGCGGGCGTACACGTCGGTGCAGATGGAGTCGATGAAGAACTGATCCACCATGTACGGCGTGAGCTGCATGTCGCGGTAGGTAAGGAATTCTTTTTTGAACGATTCGAGCGTGTCGAGCTTCGCAGCCTCAGCGGCGGCGACTTTGAGTTTGTAGTTTACAAACATCGGCACGTATTCTTCAATGGTCTTTTGCTCTACCGCCCCCTCTACGTTTCCGTTTTTGTTGTAGGAATATTCAAATTCGGAGCGCGTGATGTCTTTTCCGTTGATGGTCATGAGCACGGGGTCGCCGGCGGTCTGTGCCATTGCGGGCAAGCCAAGGGCGAAAAGGAGAGCAAACAAAGTTTTCTTCATGTCGGTTTTTGTGATGTTTTTATTGATAGGCAATAAGATTGGGCGGGCGTTTTGCAAAACGCCCCTACTATTCACCCGGGCGGCTGTAGTTGGGCGCCTCGCTGGTGATGGTGATGTCGTGGGGGTGGCTTTCGAGCACGCCGGCGTTGGTGATGCGCACGAACTTGGCATTGTGGAGGTCCTCAATGGTAGCCGCACCGCAGTAGCCCATGCCGGAGCGCAGGCCGCCCACCATCTGGTAGATGACTTCCTGCACGCTGCCTTTGTAAGGCACGCGACCGGCGATGCCCTCGGGCACGAGTTTCTTCACTTCGCTCACGCCGCCCTGGAAGTAACGGTCTTTCGAGCCATTTTCCATGGCTTCGAGCGAACCCATGCCGCGATAAGTCTTGAACTTACGCCCGTTGAAGATGATGGTCTCGCCCGGACTTTCCTCCGTGCCGGCAATCAGCGAGCCGATCATCACGCAGTAGCCGCCGGCGGCAAGGGCTTTCACCACGTCGCCCGAATAGCGCAGGCCGCCATCGGCAATAAGGGGCACGCCCGTGCCTTTCAGTGCGCTCGCCACATCATATACGGCGGAGAGTTGCGGCACGCCCACGCCTGCCACCACGCGCGTGGTGCAGATGCTGCCCGGGCCAATGCCCACTTTCACGCAGTCGGCACCGGCTTCCACGAGCATGCGGGCTGCTTCGCCCGTGGCAACGTTGCCCACTACTATATCTACGTTGGAGAAACTTGCCTTTGCCTCTTTGAGTTTGTCGATGACAAACTTAGAGTGCCCGTGCGCCGTATCGATTACGATGGCATCTGCTCCGGCTTTCACCAAAGCGTCCATTCGCTCGAGCGTGTCGGCGGTAACGCCCACGCCGGCTGCTACGCGCAGGCGGCCTTTCTCGTCCTTGCAGGCCATAGGTTTGTCCTTGGCCTTAGTGATGTCCTTATAAGTAATCAGTCCCACGAGGCGGCCGTTCTTGTCGGTCACGGGGAGCTTCTCGATTTTATTTTCCTGCAAAATCTGCGCGGCGGCCATGAGGTCGGTCTGCTGCGTGGTGGTCACGAGGTTGTCCTTCGTCATCACCTCATCGATGAGTTTGTCGAGGTTGCGTTCGAAGCGGAGGTCGCGGTTGGTCACGATGCCCACGAGGTAGCCCTCGTCGGTCACTACGGGAATACCGCCGATGTGGTATTCGCTCATCAAGGCCAGCGCGTCGCGCACGGTGCTGCCCCGGCGAATGGTCACGGGGTCGTAAATCATGCCGTTTTCGGCACGCTTCACAATAGCCACCTGCCGGGCCTGTTCCTCGATGCTCATGTTCTTGTGTATCACGCCGATACCACCTTCGCGGGCAATGGCTATAGCCATTTTACCCTCGGTCACGGTGTCCATTGCGGCAGTGACAAACGGGATTTGCAACTCGATGTTGCGCGAGAACTTGGTTTTGAGGGAAACGGTACGGGGTAGAACTTCCGAGTACGCTGGTACAAGCAGGACGTCGTCATAGGTAAGGCCGTCCATGACAATTTTGTCGGCAATAAAATCAGATATCATAAATGCGCATAGGTTTTATTGCGCACAAAATTACTCATTTTTCTCGTGTTTCCTTATATGAAAATGCATTTTTTTGATTTCTCGCCGCACTTTGCTGCTTATAGACAAGGATTAAAAAGCCCGAAAAAGCAACGCGACAGACGCGCCGCGCATCGGTTTCCGCTTTTTCCATATATGGAAGATTAAAAAATAAAGCAAATTAAACCAATATTTTTGCCATTTAAGCACAGAGAGCAACCATTTAAGTGCATACACGACGCATACTACCATATAACATACAAAATATTAAACTAAATTTGCGGTCGAAAAGGGATTTTATCATTATTGATATCGATATGAGAAAAGAGAACCTGCCTGCGAATATGCCGCAAACGCGCCTCACCGTCTTTGTCGTGGACGACGAGGCCGGGCCGCGCGAGGCACTCGTGGCCGACTTGAAGAAGCATCCCTGTATCGGCGAGGTATTTGCCTTCTCCAATTACAGCGACGCCACGCTGCCACTACTCGAGCAACAGCCCGACGTGCTGTTTCTCGACGTTGAGGTACCGGGGCGCACGGGACTGGAATTTATCGACTCTTTGCAAGGCAACCTTTCCTTTTCTTTCCGCGTAGTCTTCTATACGGGTTTCAGCCATTACATGCTCGATGCCATCCGCCGCTCGGCTTTCGACTATCTGCTCAAACCGTATAAGGAAAAAGAGCTCGAAGAAATCATCGAACGCCTCGTTATGGCGCACGCCGCACCGGGCATCGGCACGAACAGCGCAGACCACCGCCACGGCGCACCGCGCAAGATTGCCGTACAGGCCATCAGCGAGTTGCTCCTGCTCACCGTGGACGAGATACTTTATACAGAATACCACAAAACGGCGCGCAACTGGCGGCTTATCCTCACCAACGGCAGCGAGCACCAACTGCGCAAGGGCACATCGGCAGAAGATATACTCAAACTGCACCCTGCCCTCGTGCGCGTCAGCAGCAGTTGCATTGTAAATCTCAATTATCTCTCGGCCGTGGAAAACAGCACGCAACGCTGCCGTCTCTGCGCCCCGTTCGATAATCAGGAGATATATGCCAGCCGCAGGTATTTCAGCAAATTGAAAGAAAAATTCGAGATGCTCTGACCGGGAGCATCTCGAACGTAACCTCTACACAGAACTTTCGTGGGAAGAAGCGTTTTCCCCTTTTTTCGGTCCGGGACGATTGCACATGACCATCCTTTTCAAGTTCCGATTATCTTGGTGCAATCTCCCGGGCTATTTTTATGTTATTATCAGCATTGATAAAACAAACATCATTTACAAGGTCTCACGAGTAGGGGCAAGGAGGCAATTATTCTCCCTACTCGCGAGACCTTGGTACAAATCCATTCAACCGTCAGACAACAACGGCTTTGCCCCGCCTCAAACGCCCTTATTCATCTTCGACATCTAAGAACAGCGGCGTTTGCGTTTCGGCAATGATGCGCTTTTGGAATTTCTTGACCAGTTGCTTCATATAATCAAGGTCGTCCACCTTGTCCTCGCTCGTGTTGGGCGGCGTGGGGATGGTGCAGAGGCGGAGCATGCGCACGGTCTGCGCATTGACGTTCACGTAGAGGAAGTTAACGTCGGGCTCTTCTATTTCCGTGCCTTTGGCAAAGAGACTGTCGCGCCGCAACACCGTGACGCGCTGCGTCTTGGGGTTGTAAACGCCCTCGCGGGTGAAGAAAGCGTAGCCTAAGCTTTGGAAAATGGCCGACATCTCCGCGAAGTCTGTGTGCAAGCCGAAGAGACGCTTCATCAGGCGTGCGGTAGTGGTCGACACATGGTGCAGTTCGTTCGCCATGTTGCGGTGATATTTCGGCACCTTCGGCAGAAACGTCTGCACAAACTTTTTCAATATGTATGTGCGCTGCTCGTCGGTATAAATCTCCTTTTTCTTCATGACACCATATATATTATAATGACAGCAATGCCGCTGCAAATATAGGCATAAGCCCCGAAATATCTGCTTCCCCACCTGCAAAAAGATGGCTCCGCCGTAGCCCGTACCACTGTCAGCGCAAATCGCTACTCTTTCCTCCGAGCAGTTTTTTATTTTCTCCGTGATATTTTCCCTTTCTCCTTGAAATTTTTTCCTGCCATATAAGAAAGTTTTTGTTACAAAGTTTGTAACATGTATTACAAAGTTTGTAACATGTGTTAGCAAGTTTGTAACGGCCGTTACAAAGTTTGTAACAAACTTTGTCTGCGCAGATAGTAAAAAATGCCTTGCTGAAAGGGAAAACTATCAAGGAGAAAGGAAAAAATTGCTCGGGGATAATCCGTTGGTTGAATAAGGACGCAACTTGATTATAGTATTAACTGCCTGGAAGGCAGTACGGAGCGTAGCGACGATAACCGGGCACGAAGTGTTCGGATAGGCGGAGCGAGGACGACGTGCCTGGAAGGCACTACGCCACAGGACAGGCATTTTCAGCATTGCCACAGGCGTACTGCCTTCCAGGCAGATCTTTCACATTCGCATTTACCGAGCACTTCGTGCCCGGTTATCGTCGCTTCGCTCCGTAGTGCCTTCCAGGCACTTCACGTCCACTTTTTCTGTTTTTTGCTTGCGGCATTTGAAGCGGTCGGAAACCGACCGCAGCCGTAGGGATTAAGGGCAAGCGTGAGCCGATTAGGCTCACAGGCTTGGCGTTAAGACCGGCGGCGTGCCCTTGGGCTTCAAACGGAGCAAGCGGTTTTTATGGTTTTTGTCTTAATCCAACGATTAATGCAGCCAACTAATTATATATTGTATGCAGGCGCGCGCCGATTGCCTGCCGTTGCGCCGAAAGTTTCTCCCGCCGACCTGACATTTCAACCTTATCTTATAAGAAAATCACGGCTTTTATTTTGCCCATCGGGCGGCAAAGCGTAACTTTGCACCGCTTATCTTCTATGAAAGTTTATAAAACAGTATGATAAACAGAGAAATGATCAGGCTGAAAGTGGTTCAGCTGACTTATTCGTTCTATCAAAACGAGGGTAAATCTTTGGACGTTGCTGAAAAGGAACTTAATTTCAGCATGAGCAAGGCTTACGAATTGTATCTCTATCTCCTGAGCCTGCTCGTGGAAATCCAAAAGTATGCCGCGCGGCGCAACGAGCAGCGCCTCGCGAGAGAACAGCGCAGCGGCGCAGTCTCAAACAGTACTACCGACCAGATACTGGCCAGCAACAAGTTGCTCCAACTGCTGCGCTGCAACAAAGCACTCAACGAATACATAGAAAATCAGAAGGCTGCCTGGGACGAGGAGGAAAATCTCGTGAAACGCCTCTACTCCGACTTTATCGACAGCGACATCTTCGGGCTCTATGTGGACAAGGCCGATTACTCCTTCGCCGCCGACCGCGAACTGATCCGCAAGTTCTATAAAACGTATGTCTGCGACAATGAGGACATCGACTCCATGCTCGAAGACCACAGCCTCTATTGGAACGACGACAAGGAAATCATCGACTCGTTCGTGCTGAAAACCATCAAGCGCTTCACGGAAGAGAGCAACGACGAGATGCCCCTGCTGCCCGATTTCAGTTCGGAGGACGACCGCCGCTTTGCGCAGGACCTCTTCCACGCCACGCTTACGCGCGACACCGAGCTGCGCGGCTTCATTCGCGACAACACGCGCAACTGGGAGTTCAACCGCCTCGCCGTGATGGACGTCATCATCATGCAAATCGCCCTCGCCGAGATACTCACCTTCCCCACCATTCCCCTGAGCGTCACGTTCAACGAATATCTCGACATCGCCAAGGTGTACAGCACGCCCAAAAGCGCCTCTTACATCAACGGCATGCTCGACGGCATCGTGAAGAACCTCCACGAGCAGGGCATCGTGAACAAAACGAGATAATATTATTCA
Organism: Bacteroidales bacterium; assembly: GCA_004556745.1. Classification (GTDB taxonomy): domain Bacteria; phylum Bacteroidota; class Bacteroidia; order Bacteroidales; family Bacteroidaceae; genus Alloprevotella. Next base: position 16,055 of record SFFY01000008.1, read on the forward strand.
CTAATCAATAATCGGGCGCAGCCTTTGCGCCCAAACATTCCCCAAGACCATGACTCTTTATTTATTGCAAGCCCAAGCACAGGGCGGTAGCGGCATGTCCATGATCCTTATGATGGTAGCCCTCTTCGCCATCATGTATTTCTTCATGATCCGTCCGCAAAACAAGAAGCAGAAGGAAATCGAGAAGTTCCGCTCGGCACTGTCCGTAGGTCAGGACGTTGTGACCATCGGCGGCATCTACGGCACGGTGCGCAGTATCGACGAGGCCGAAAACACCGTGACGCTCGAAGTGGCCACGGGCGTTAAGATGAAGTTCGCCAAGAGCGCCATCAATCCTTTGGCCGAGAAGAAATAACCTCTGCCGTCGGCCCTCGCGCCGCCACGAAACGATGACCGGTTTTACCGACATAAAACGGACAATCAAGGTTTGCTTTTCCCGAATGTGGGACAAGCAGGCTTTGATTTTTCTGTTTTTTCTCTGTCTCTCCACCGTCTTCTGGTTTTTTCAGGCCCTCAATGAGAGTTACGAGCGCGAGTTTGCCATTCCTGTGGAACTGCGCGGCGTGCCTAAGGGCGTGGTGGTGACGACAGATTTGCCCGAGGCGGTGCATGTGACGCTCGCCGACCGAGGCATCGTGCTCCTTGACTATGCCTACGGCAAGGATTTCACGCCCATTTACATCGACTTCGCCACCAACGCCAACGCCACCGGGCACGTGGTTATCCCCGTGTCGGACGTGCTGAAGCAAATCTCGTCGCAACTCTCTCAGGGCACGCGCCTTGTGGCGGCGAAGCCCGACAACCTCGAATTTTACTACAACTACGGCCTGTGCCGCAAGGTGCCCGTGCGGCTGCAAGGCGTGTACCGCCCCGACGAGACGCACTCGCTGACCGACATTCGCCTCAAGCCCGACAGTGTGCTGGTCTATGCCTCGCGCACCCTGCTCGACACCATCACGGCAGCGTACGTGCACCCGCTGAACCTTAGCGGCCTGACCGACACGGTGGTGCAGAAAGCACCGTTCGACCACGTGCGCGGCGCGAAGTTCGTGCCCGCCGAGACGGAGGTGATGCTCTGTGTGGACAGACTGGTAGAGAAGACGGTGCAAGTGCCCGTGCGACAGGCCAACTTCCCCGCCACGAAGCAACTCCGCACGTTCCCCACGCAAGTAAGCGTGACGTTCCAAGTGAGCATGGGCATGTACCGCAGCATCACCGCCGCCAACTTCACCATCTCTTTGGAATACGAAGACCTCGTGGCGAGCAAGTCCACCTCGTGCCGCCTCGCGCTGAAATCCATTCCGCCCGGCGTGTCGCATGTGCGCATTCAGCCCGAGAGCGTGGAGTATATCATTGAGGAAGTGCCCGAGGGCGATTTCTCGGAAACCAACTGATCCATGCCCCAGAAGCGGATAAAGATAGGCGTGACGGGCGGCATAGGCAGCGGCAAGAGCCACGTGTGCCGGCTGTTGGAGGAAATGGGCTATCCCGTGTTCTACTGCGACGACGAAGCCAAGCGCATCATTCGCGGCGACGCGGAAGTGAAGGCCGCCCTGCGGAAAATTGTCGGCGAGGAGGTCTATGCGCCCGACGGCACGCTGGTGAAACCCGTGCTTGGCGCGCATCTCTGCAAGGGTCGCGAGGCTGCTGCGCAGGTAGATGCCGTGGTGCACCCGAGGGTGGCGCAGGCGTTTGAGGCATTTGCCGAAGCCCATGGCGGCGCGGTGTTTATGGAATGCGCCCTGCTTTTTGAGGCCCGTTTCGACCGTTTCGTGGATTGCAGCCTGCTGGTCAGCGCCCCCTTTGACGTGCGTTTGCAGCGCGTGATGCGGCGCGACGGCATCAGCGAGGCGTGCGCCCTGAAATGGATCGGGCTGCAAATGCCCGAAGAAGAAAAAGCGCGGCGTGCCGACTATGTGTTGCCCAACGCGGGCGGCGAGAACACGCGGCAGTTGCTTGAAGAATTTTTGGAGAAAGTAACAACGGTCAGAAAATGACGTAATGCGGGCGTTTTGCCCAACGCCCCTACTTAATATCAACAATCAAATCACAAATCACACACACAATGAAGGACACAATCCTGGCCATTGCAGGCCGCCCCGGTTTATACCGTCTGATTTCCCAAGGTAGAGGTATGCTCATCGTAGAAAGCATCGACGCGCAAAAGAAGCGTATGCCGGCAGGTGCGCGCGACCGCGTCACGGCCCTCAATGAAGTTTCCATGTACACCGAAGGCGAAGACCGCCCCCTCATGGAAATCTTCGATGCCATCAAGCAGCACGAAGGCGGAAAGGCAACCAGCGTGAACTACAAGGAAGCCACGAACGAAGAACTCGCAGAATTCATGGCCGCCGTCGTGCCCGACTACGACCGCGACCGCGTGCATTACTCCGACATCCGCAAACTCATTCAATGGTATAATATCCTCGTGGCCGGCGGCTGCACGGATTTCGTTGAAGCGGAAGAAGAAAAGGCTGAGTAGTAAACAAGTAAACGAGTATACGAGTAAACAAGACAAGTTTCTAATATAAAATATAGTATACAAGTTCGGCTTGCGCTCGCTACACGACATTTCTGTCTCGTCTACTTGTTTACTTGTAACTTGTCTACTAAAAAAAACAAATGATAAAAGGGGCGTATTGCGCGATACGTCCCTTTGCTTATGCAGACTATATGACACGCAACGGCATCTCCGTTTTCCGCCATCCCGTCTGGGTGGCGATGCTTGCGCTCACCTGCGCCGTTTTGTGGGGCTGGGCATACCCGCTCATCAAAATGGGCTTCGGCGCGCTTTGCATCACGCCCGAAATGACGGGGTCGAAGATGGTATTTGCCGGACTGCGCTTCGCCCTCTCGGGGTTAATCATCCTGCTGCTCGCCGGAGGCAAGCGGCTCGATTTCAAACTGCGGCGCAAGGCCGATGCTTGGTATATTCTGCTCTATGCCCTGCTGAACACTTCGCTCCATTACGCCTTCTTTTACATAGGCCTGTCGCACAGCGAAGGCGCACGCGCAGCCATTCTCAATTCCCTCGGCACATTTGCCGTGGTGATACTGGCCTGCTTGTTTTTCAAGTCAGATCGCCTCACGCCGCGCAAACTTGCGGGCTGCGCCGTGGGCATAGCGGGACTGCTGGCACTTAACCTCAACGGCGCGGCCTCGGGCAGTTTCACTTTTATGGGCGACGGCATGATTATCCTCAACGCCCTCTGCTCCGCTTTCGCCGGCCTGCTCACGCGTGGCTTAGGCAAAAGGGTGAACGTGTTTGTCGGCACGGGCTACAGCCTGCTCTTCGGCGGCACGATGCTTGTCATTCCGGGACTGCTGATGCACGAACCGCCCGTTAGCCTCAACCTCGCCGGCGTGCTCGTGTTTATGGGTTTGGTGTTCATCTCCACCGTGTCGTTTGCCCTCTACAACAAACTCCTCACCTGCAATCCCGTGGGCAAAATCGCCATCTACAACAGCCTTATCCCCGTGGTAGGCGCCGTGACCTCCTGCCTCTGCCTCGGCGAAACCTTTTATGCGAAATATCTCCTCGCGGGCGGACTCGCCGCACTGGGCATCTATCTGATAAACAGAGATAAGAAATAACGCTTATGCACTCATTCTCTAAAAATATATCCGCAGAACTTTGCCGCGAAGGCTTGATCAACCTGAAAATGACGGCGCGCGTGCTCGGCATCCTGCTGCTCTTCGAGGCAGTGCTGCTGGGCATAGCCGGCGGCGTGTCGCTGATTTACAAGGAAGGCGATGCCATATATTTCCTCTACGCCATACTGACCACGCTGGCCTGCGGCTTGGCGCTGATGCTCTATGGACGCAAGGCTGTGGCGACGATGGGGCGGCGCGACGCGTACCTCATTGTGGGCATCTCGTGGATACTCTTCACGCTGCTCGGCATGCTGCCCTTTCGTCTGGGCAACTATATCCCCAGCGTGACCGACGCCTTCTTTGAAACCATGTCGGGCTTTACCACCACGGGCGCAAGCATTCTCGACAACATCGAAGCCCTGCCCCACGGCATGCTCTTCTGGCGCAGCCTCACGCAATGGATCGGCGGCCTCGGCATCGTGTTCTTCAGTATGGCGCTGTTGCCCATCTTCGGCGGCAGCGGGCAACTGCTCTTCATGACCGAGGCCACGGGCGTGAAGCACATCAAAGTCCACCCGAAAGTGGCCGTAATGGCACGCTACATCGGCTCGTTCTACATCGTCATCACCTGCATCGAAGGCGTGCTGCTGTGGGTGGGTGGCATGGAACCATTCGACGCCGTGTGCCACGCCATCACCACCACCGCCACGGGCGGCTTCTCCACGAAGCAAGCCAGCGTTGCCTACTGGAACTCGCCGTTTATCGAGTACGTCATCACGGTCTTCATGTTTATCTCCGCTGTCAGCTTCCCCCTCTACGTGCTTGCCCTCAAAGGCCGCTTCCGCACCCTCTTTAGCGACGACGAGTTGCGCTGGTACATGAAATCTGTGTTGATTTTGACGGCCGTCATCGCCCTTGCCCTATTCTTCATCAACCATTACGATGTGGAAAAGGCCCTGCGTGCGGCTTTGTTTCAAGTGGTTTCGATACACACCTCTTGCGGTTTCGCCACCGACGATTACGCCCAATGGCCACAATTTACCTGGCCCTTGCTGCTTTTTGCCATGGTGGCGGGCGGCTGCACCGGCTCGACGGGCGGCGGTATCAAGAACATGCGCCTCTTGGTGGCGTTCCGCGCCATTCGCAACCAGTTCCGCCAGATTTTGCACCCCCGCGCCATACTGCCCTTAAAGGTGTCGGGCCACATCATGGAGCCGCGCATCCTTACCACTGTGCTTGTCTTCATAGTCAGCTATATGACGTGCCTATTCTTAGGCTGGCTGCTGCTCATGGCCATGGGCCTGCCCTTCATGGAGGCAATAAGCACCGCCGTATCCGCAATGGGCAACACGGGCCCCGCGCTCGGCGCTTACGGCCCGGCATATTCCTGGGCGGCGATGCCCGATGCCGCAAAATGGCTCACTTCTGCGCTGATGCTCATCGGCCGCCTCGAAATCTTCGGCCTGCTCATGGCCTTCTATCCCGGACTTTGGAAAGAACATTGAGAACTTGCTTTAAGGCTTGGGCATACCGATTGTTGCCCAAGTCTTCATCTCACCTTTTTCATCAGAATAAATTAAAAAAGCATCGAGGCGGAGACCCGCTTTCTTTGCTTCTGCGAGCACGGTCTGCGCACGCTCCATGCCGCCCGACATAAAGGCGGTGGCAAAGGCATCGGCCTCGGCGCAAGTAGGCGCAACCACCGTAGCAGAGAGCAGCGAATGGGTGACGGGCTGCCCCGTGTGCGGGCTGATGGTATGGGCATAGCGTTTGCCGTCGACCTCATAATAATTATTGTAGTTGCCGCTGGTGGCCATCGCGCAATCGTTTACGGAGATGACCGCCGCGTTGTCTGCCGCGCCGGCTGCCTCTGAGGGGCGGCTCACGCCAATGCGCCACGCCTGCTTCTTGTCGTTCGTTCCGGCGGTTCGCACCTCGCCACCAATTTCTACCATATAATTATTTACGCCCTCGCGCATGAGCAATTCCGCTACGCAGTCCACTGCATAGCCTTTGGCGATGGCACCGAAGTCAAGCTTGACGCGCGGGTCGCTGCGCGTAACGATGCCTGCCGCGTCAATATTAACCTTCTCACATCCTACGAATTGCATGAGGCTGTCTATCATCTGCTGCGTTACGTTGGCACGGTGCTCGAACCCGAAGCCCCACGCGCTCACCAAGGGCTGCACCGTGGGGTCGAAGTCGCCGCCCGTGACCTGACTGATGCTAAGGGCGAGACGCATCACCTTTGCCAGCATCGTGTCAGCCTGCTGGATTTCGCCACGGTTGATGCAACAGAGCGTACTTTGCTGATTGAAGAGCGAAAGGGAATTGTCCACGCGCCGCAGCGTGCCGAGGATAAGGCTGTCGAGCGGCTGCGCGGCTTCGTATTTGATGTGGTAGGTGGTGCCGAAGATGCTGCCTTCGGCGGTGCGGAAGGTTGCCTTGGCGAGGCTGTTGCGGTTAAGCAAGATAAAGGCCGTGGCAACGATGAGGAACAGAAGAAAGGCAATTTGCCGTTTTTTGAGTTGCATGAGGATGAACTTATTATAGTAAACAAGTAAACGAGTAGACGAGTAGACAAGACAAGTTACTCTTGTGAAAACATAATTTGCAATACATATCTGTCTCGTCTACTCGTTTTCTTTGAGATTTTCGGCGGCGCTCGGCAATATGAGCAAGCTCTATTGCACTCGCTTGCACGAAAATTTCCTTGTAAACTCGTCTACTAAAAAGGAAATTACGCCAGCAAATGCTCGCACAGGATTTTGATGCCGATGATAATCAGGATAACACCGCCGATTTGTTCTGCCGGCAACTTAATCAGTCTACCCACGCGCACGCCAATGAATTTGCCCGCCAGCGACAACAGCCAACTTGCGAAGCCGATGATGAGGCAGGGCACCAAGGCCTCGCCGAGCGTGAGTATGCGCAGGCCGGGGCGGAACGTGAAACCCACGGCGAGCGCGTCGATGCTCGTGGCCACAGAGAGCGTGAGCAACACGCCAATGCTGGAAGGATTAAAATGCTTCATGCCTTCCTGCTTGTGCATCGCCTCCCATATCATCTTGCCGCCGAGAAAGGCGAGCAGGCCAAACGCCACCCAATGGTCGTAGGCCTCGATATTGCCCACGAGCACCGTGGCGGCCAGCCAGCCGATGAGCGGCATGATGCCCTGAAACAGTCCGAAGAGCAACGCCATGAACCACACCTGCCAGCCCATGCGGCGCTCGATGATGCCGCACGTGATGCTCACAGAGAAGCAGTCCATTGCCAGGGCAACGGCTATAAGCCATATTTCCATAGAGAAAAGCATAAGCTGTAGGATATGGTTGTTTTAGTAAACGAGTTTACGAGTAAACAAGTAGACGAGACATAGATGTCTTGCTATACAATAATATATTATGTGTGTTAGTAACTTGTCTTGTTTACTGGTTTACTCGTTTACTTGTTTACTAATCCGTTACAAATCAAACACAAGGTTAAACGTGCCGCTGATAGCGTGGTTGCCCTGCTTGCCATAACCCGGCACGTACCACGCAGAGCCCACGTCCGCCTTTTTCTCGTGTATGCGCTGACGGTATCGCAGCGTCCAACCGATATGGAAGAAGCGGCAGATGCGTGCTTCTAGGCCGCCCGCCAGCTCCAGCCAGTGCTGCCCGCCTTTCAGACCGTGGAAACTAAACGGCAGTTCGTCGCCATAAACCGGGTCAATGAGGTTAGGGCCGCCGAGGTCGTACTTGAAAGAGGTGAAGGCGTAGCGCAGGCCGAAGAAGATGCGGTTGCCCGACTTCTTGTCGTTCGCCACATTGTAGTCGCAGCCGATGCGGAAGTAGGGCGCGTTGGATTTATAGTGTATCAGCGTCGTCTCGTCCGTGTGGTTGCTTACGCCCCAGCCCACTTCGGCAACCGGGAAGAACCTGTTGCCGAGGTTCACGCGGAAAAAACCTTCGTATTGCCCGTAGGGCGCAAAGATGCCCATGGCAATGCCCACGATGTCGCCGCCCACGGCAAAGCCTTTGAGCAGTTTCCCATCATCAGCCTTTGCAGCTGCGGCGGCCGCCGCCTCTTTCGACTCATACTGAATACCGCGCACGCGCTGCGCCGGCGGCACAGAGTCGGCGGTCGCTTTGTCGCGCTGCGCCTTTGCGGGCAGGCAGAGGCTAATGAGCAGTAGAACGCAGGAATATTTTAAGATTTTCAATATCATCGTAATCAACCGTTGTGCGCACAACCGCCACGCTGTCGATCGTCAGCGGCAGTTCTGCCAAGGGGTGCGACGTCCAGCGCACACTCTCAATGTTGTGGAACACGGAGGCGGGGCAGTCCACTGCCTCAAAGTGCACGCTGCTGCTGTGGGTCAGGAAAATAGTGTCTTCCGCCGCTTGCCCCGCAATGTTTTTCAGTTGAAAGAGCAACGTGTCCTGACCTGTGCGGTTGCGCAGCGGTAAGAAAAGCGTGCCTGTGCCAACGGCGCGGTTCACGAGCACCGTGTCGCGGCTCGCGGGGCGAATGGTGAGCGTGTCGGCAAGGGAAAGTGCCTCGCCCGTCTCGGACGTGTACAGACCGCACTGCATGACCACCACGTTGTCGAGCGGGCAGTCCATGCCGTCGCAACCAGCCGGCAGCAAGGCGGCGAGCAGAGCGATTGTACCAAGCGCCGCCGCCATACGTATATTATATATAAGGGTCTTGCCCTTGCGCATCATACTTCCTTCTCTATTTTATAATCGTTGCGCCCCTCTGCGTTGCGGCTGATGAGTTCGCCGAGGAAACCCGCCACGAACAACTGCGTGCCGAGGATCATCGTGGTGAGGGCGATGTAGAAATAAGGCGACGACGTGACCAGCGGAGCAGGAGTGCCGTGGCTCAATGCTATCAATTTCACGGCGCCCACCACCACCACGGCCACGAAGCCGAGGAAGAACATGATCGAACCGAGGAAACCGAACACGTGCATCGGTTTCAGTCCGAAACTGTCCATAAACCACAGCGAAAGCAAATCGAGATAGCCGTTCACGAAGCGGTTCAGCCCGCCAAACTTCGTTTTGCCAAACTTGCGCGCCTGGTGGTGCACCACCTTCTCGCCGATTTTGGCGAAGCCCGCATTCTTGGCCAAGTAAGGAATGTAGCGGTGCATCTCGCCGTACACCTCGATATTCTTTACCACATCAACGCGATAGGCTTTTAGCCCGCAGTTGAAGTCGTGCAGGTTCTTGATGCCGCTCACGCGCCGCGCAGTGGCGTTGAAGAGTTTGGTGGGAATGGTTTTCGAGAGCGGGTCGTAGCGTTTCTGCTTATAGCCGGAAACGAGGTCGTAGCCGTCCTCCGTAATCATGCGATACAGTTCGGGGATTTCATCGGGCGAGTCCTGCAAATCGGCATCCATTGTAATCACCACGCTACCCAGCGCCGCGCGGAAACCGCAGAACAGGGCGGGCGACTTGCCATAGTTGCGACGGAACTTGATGCCGTGCACGCAGGCGTCCTTCTGTGCCAGCCCCTCGATGACTTGCCAAGAAGAGTCGGTGCTACCATCGTTCACAAAAATAATTTCGTAGGTAAAGCCGTGCGCCTGCATCACGCGCACAATCCAATCGTAAAGTTCCGGCAGGCTCTCGGCCTCGTTGTAAAGAGGCACGACCACCGAGATATTGTATTTTGCTTCCATATAAAGATGAATTAGCGAGATTTATTTCCTTTCCTTCTGCACACAATGCCCACGAAGAGCGCGATGACGGGCGTGGCAAACATGGCCATGTAGAGCGAGGCGGCGGCATAGCCAGCCGGGCCTACGGAGCGCAGGGCGTCGGGCAAACCTTCCAGTCCGCCTTCGCCGCTGGCGGCATTCAGCTGTTCCAACAAGCCGCTTTCTTGCAACGCCTGTTGCAATTCGGGCTGGGAAAGCGCGGCGGCGTAATCGCTAAAAATTGCGCCGTTGTCGAAGTAGCGCAAATACACGAAGATGCCCACCGCCACCCAGATAGAGGCGTAGAAGCCCATGAAAAGCGTGTGCGTGAAACCGCGCCCGAACGAGAACGCGCCGTCCGAGCCCGCCACGCTGCGGCGGAAGCGCCAGGTCAGCACCACGCCCAGCACAGGACCTGCCAGCGTCATGAGCATAAGCAGATTGGAGCAAAGCACGGAACTGAAAGAATAACGGAAAGCCACGAGCGAAAGCCAACCCCACAGGCCGAGCCACAAGCCATTCTGCATGGCGTAGGCATTAGTCTGCTGAAAAGTATTGTTGTCTTGGGGAGTTGTCATCATAAAAAAGACCACGGAAAGTGCGAAAAACGACTTAATTATCTTACGTGCAAAGTTACGCAGATTTTGCGAAACATTCTTTGCTACAAGTATTTTTCTGCTACGACAAAGCCCCTTCCCCGATTTTTTAGAGAGCAAAACGGGCGCGCCGTCGGCGTGCCCGTTGCTATATATATAAATATGTATGCTTTTTACCTGCCTCGAGTATAACTGATGTCGTAGAAGCAGGCATAGACATTGGCGGAAGCATTGATTTGTCCCTGTGTGCTGGGCACGATGACGCGCACGCGCGCCACTTCTTCGTCTTCGCTTTCCTGGCGGCCGAGGTTAATATATTTCAAAGGTATCAACCAGCCGGCAGGGACGGTGGAGGTGTCGTAGGTGTTCTTCATCACGCCGCTAAGAAAGGAAGCCTGGATGGTGCCGTAGGAGTTGGTGCAGGTCATCACGTCGGGCATCACGGCGTAAGCGTTGAGCACATTGGTGCTGCGCACATAGGCGGAGGCGATGTCGTATTCGGTGTAACGCACGAGCACCGTGGCGCTCTCGCCTTCGGCAAGGGGCTTGCCGGGGCCTTTGCGCAGGATTTGCATGTACACGCCGCTGCTGTTGAAGAGTACGTATTCGTTGCGCGAGACATCTGTGGTGTAACCCTTTGCCGCGAAGTCGCTCTCGGAGATCACGTTGATGCCGCCGGGCACGTTGATGCTATACGTGTCGGAGTTCGTGTCGGTAAGGCTGACGCCGGTATTGAGGAAATTCTGTATCTGCTGGTTTTCCTTCTCGCGGCGGTCGGCATAAGTTTCTTCATCGTCGCAGGAACAAAACAGACCTACGGCGGCGAAGACAAACAGTAAGAATAAGGCAGGATAATGCTTCATAATGAGAGAAAATGCGGTGCAAAAATACAATTTATTTCTTAGATTTCTGCACTATCTGCGCAGGGAAGTATAAAAAAAGCGCAAGTGGCGGCGTGTCACACGTCCCCTACTTGCGGGCTTGCTGCAAATAATTCTTTACAAAGGGATTGGAGAGAAACTCTACGGGGGCAGCCTGCACGATGCGCGTGATCTGCGAGGTCATCACGGGTGAGGGGTATTGGCTGCACATAAGCATGAACACGCCGGGACCAAGGGGGTTGTCGTAGTTTTCGGTGACGAATTGCACATCGAGGTCTTCAGACTGTCTGTTGAGTTTGGCAAGGTGCCGACCCACGGCTTTGTCGATGTCGTCGGGCGAGGCACCGGCATACATCATGCGCATGCTTTTGCGGTGGAGCTCCCAAATCTCATTGTCGAGGCGGTTCTTTTCTCTGAAAAACTTATAGAGCTTGTCGTTGAGCGGGCCGCCGGAGACGCGCTGCTCCACGTTGTCGACCTGCACGGAGAGTTTGCCGTTTTCGAGCACCACGGGCATCACGCAGTCGCCTTCGGAATAGAGCAGTGCCATCATCACGGAGTCTACGTCGCCGTCGAAAGAGAAGCGTCCGTGCTCCATGCGGCAGGAGTCGAGGCAAACGGTGGAGGTCTGCACGGTGGCGAAACCGTCGGGCGTAAGGCGGAGGTACATCATCCGTCCGTCGAGGGAGGAAACAGAGGATTTGCCGTCGATATTATATTGCTCCGCGCAGGAAGTGAGGAGCAAGGTAGCGAATGAGAGGAGCAGATAAAAGTATTTGGGCATACTTTAGGGAGGTTCTAAAAATTACGCTTTTCAGGGAGGTTTATCAGGTACTATTTCGGCTGCTTTTTGCTTTTTAGAGCGACCTTTTGTAAGTTTTGGCAGTCGCATAGCTCGCTATGCTCCTTTCGCAACTTACAAAATCTCATCTCTAAAAACTCAAAAATCAGCTCGACATAATTTTTAGAGCCTCCCTAAAAGAGTTCTTGCTTTCTGGCTGCAAATATACAACGTTCCCTATGAATCATACATTATGATACGTGAAAGTTGCTCGGAAATAAGTTTTTTTGAGAATTGAACCACGAAAAAGGAGAAATACGTTGCATTTTTTTACATATAGTCAGCGGGGAGGAAGATAGAGAGGTGCCTGGAAGGCACTACGGAGCGAAGCGACGGTAACCGGGGACGAAGTCCTCGGAGAAGGTTGTTGCTATGGTTCTGCCTGGAAGGCAGTACGCCTGTGGCAATGTATAAAGAGCATGTCCTGTGGCGTAGTGTCTTCCAGGCACATCGTCCTCGCATCGCTTATCCGAGGACTTCGTCCCCGGTTACCATCGCTTCGCTCTGTACTGCCTTCCCGGCAGATAGCACACCAATCACACCATCATTTCAGTATTATAATGATGCCCCTACCCTACCATCTCTTGCATCACTTTGAGGGCTTCGCCTACGCTCGGCACGTCGGCAAAGGACATGCGCAGGCGTTCGCCCACATTCTGCATTTTGCAACGGCGGAAGTTGGCGGTGGCATAAGAGAGGATACGGTCGAAAAGTTCGCTTTTGTAGAAGGGGCTGTCGGAATGGACGAACATGAGGATCATCTTGCCGTTTTTCAAAATCAGGCGCTCCACGCCGGCGCGGCGGCCGAGGCGGCGCAGGGGCACGATTTGCAGCAAGGCCTTTCCTTCCTCGGTCATCGGTCCGAAGCGGTCCTCCATGCGCTGGCGGAACTGCTCCAAAGCCTCGTCGGAGTCGATACTGTCGAGCTCGCGATAGAGGAGCATGCGCTCGCTGCTGCCCGGCACGTAGGTTTCGGGGAAGAAAGCGCGGAGGTCGCACTCTACGTTGCACTCGTCCACAAAGGCATCGCCCTCTGCCTTGGCGGCAGCATCGGGCTCGTCGGCATAAAGATTGGCAAACTCGTCGTTTTTGAGTTCGGCCACGGCCTGAGAGAGGATTTTCTGGTAGGTTTCATATCCAAGGTCGGCAATGAAGCCGCTCTGCTCCGCTCCGAGCAGGTTGCCCGCGCCGCGAATGTCGAGGTCCTGCATGGCGATGTGTATGCCGCTGCCGAGGTCGCTGTAATTTTCTATGGCCTGCAAGCGGCGGCGCGCGTCGTCGGGCAGGAGGGAAAGCGGCGGAGCGAGGAGGTAGCAGAAGGCCTTGCGTGCGCCGCGCCCCACACGGCCGCGCATCTGGTGGAGGTCGGAAAGGCCGAAGTGGTGCGCCGCGTCGATGATTATGGTATTGGCGTTGGGAATGTCGATGCCGTTTTCCACGATGGTGGTGGAGATGAGCACGTCGTAGTCGTGGTTGATGAAGTCGGTGACAATCTTTTCCAAGCGGTCGGGCGGCATCTGCCCGTGGCCGATGCAGACGCGGGCGTCGGGCACCTGCCGCTGCACCACGGCTTGAAGATTGGGCAGCGCGGAGATGCGGTTCGACACAATGAAGACCTGCCCGTTGCGGCTCATCTCGAAATTGACGGCCTCGCCGATCAGTTCGGCGTTGAAGGTGTGCACCTCGGTCTGTATGGGGCGGCGGTTGGGGGGCGGCGTTTGAATGACGGAGAAGTCGCGGGCGCCCATCAGGGAGAATTGCAGCGTGCGCGGTATGGGCGTGGCCGACATGGTGAGCGTGTCGATGTTCACGCGCAGCTGGCGGAGTTTTTCCTTGACGCTTACGCCGAATTTTTGTTCCTCGTCGATGATGAGCAGGCCGAGGTCGTGCCACTGCACGGACTTGCCGATGAGTTTGTGCGTGCCGACGAGAATATTGATTTTCCCCTCTTTCAGGTCGGCGAGCACGGCTTTGGTCTGCGCCGTGGAGCGGGCGCGGCTGAGGTAGTCCACACGTACGGGGAAGTCTTTGAGGCGGGCGGCAAAGGTTTTGTAGTGCTGCAAGGCGAGCACCGTGGTGGGCACGAGCACTGCCACCTGCTTGTTGTCGCAGGCGGCTTTGAGGGCGGCGCGGACGGCAATCTCCGTCTTGCCAAACCCAACGTCGCCGCACACGAGGCGGTCCATGGGCTTGCGGCTTTCCATGTCGGCCTTCACCTCGGCAGTGACGCGGAGTTGGTCGGGAGTGTCCTCGTAGGCGAAGCCGGCTTCCAGTTCGTGTTGCAGGAAGGAGTCTTTGCTAAACGCGAAGCCCTGCTCCTCCTTGCGCCGGGCATAAAGCCTGATGAGGTCGCGGGCGATGTCCTTAATCTTCTTCTTGGTGCGCTCCTTGAGTTTTTCCCACGCGCCCGTGCCGAGGTGGCTGAGTTGCGGCGGGGTGCCCTCGTTGCCCTTGTATTTGCTGAGTTTGTGGAGGGCGTGAATGGAGACGAACACGGAGTCGTCGTTTTTGAAGGCAAGTTTGATGACTTCCTGCATCTCGCCGCCCGCGCCGGGAATGCGCACCAGCCCTACGAACCGCCCGATGCCGTGGTCAATGTGCACGATGAAGTCGCCCGGCTTGAACTGCATGAGTTCTTTGAGCGTCAAAGCCATCTTGGAGTCGCGGGCGTGGTCGGAGCGGAGGTTGTATTTGTGGAAACGGTCGAAGATCTGGTGGTCGGTGAAGAAGGCGAGGCGCAGCGTCTCGTCGACAAATCCCTCGTGCAGCGTTTTCTTGACTGGTTCGAACGGGTCGGCATTGATTTCTTCAAAGATGCTTTTCAGGCGGTCGGTCTGCTTCTCGCTGTCGGCAAGGATAAAGACGCGGCAGCCCGAGAGGCGCAGGTCGCGGAGGGTTTTGGCCAGCAGCTCGAAGTTTTTGTGGAAGAGGGGCTGGCGCGCGATTTGGAATTTCACGGTGGCAGCCGCCATGCCGAGGGTGTGCGCCCCGATGCAGATGCGCTGTAAATGCGCCAGACCGTGCAACAGGGTGTCGCCGCCCGTGAGCAGGCGCTCGCTTTGCAGTTTGCGGCGCATCTCCTCGGCCTCCGCCTCGCTGGTGGCCTGCTCTATGACGGCCTGCCGCGAGAAGCCTTCGCGGTAGATGCGCTCCACCTCGTCGTGAACGAAGGCGAGGTCGCGCACCACGAGGCAGGCATCGTCGGGGAGGTAGTCGGTGAACGGCACCAACTCGCCCGTCGCGCCGCCGATATCGGGCACGATGTCGGCAGTCTGCAAACGCTCTTGCGACAACTGGGTGCTGACTTCGAAGGTTCGGATTGAGTCGACCTCATCGCCGAAGAAGTCAATGCGGAAAGGATATTCGGAGGAATAGGAATAGACATCTAGGATACTGCCGCGCACGGCATATTCGCCCGGCTCGTACACGTAGTCCTTGCGCTTGAAGCCCTGCGCGAGGAGGTTGTTGGAAATTTCCGTAAGGTCGCGGTTCTCGCCCACTTTGAGCGAGAAGGTGCGCTCTGCCACGCTCTGCGGCGGCGCGACGCGCTCTGCCAAGGCGGCGGGAAAGGTGACAATATATAATAGGTCCGCCGGGGCATCTGCTTTCCGATATTCCGAGAGCCGGTTGAGCACGTCGGTGCGCAGTATCTCGTTGGCAGCATCGTGCTGCGCGTATTTCACGGCGCGGCGGTAGGTGGAGGGATAGAAGCACACTGTGTCGTCGCCCAGCATCTGGTGCAGGTCGTGATAGAAATACCCGGCTTCTTCCTCGTCGTTGAGCACGAAGAGGAACGGACGCCGCACGGCCTTGCGATGGGCAAGGGCGGCGAAGGCAACGGGTGCCGACGAGGCATGCAACCCCTCGCAGTGCGTCAGCGCGGGCTGCCCGTCGTGCAACACTTTGGCAAGCGCGGCAACGCCAGGGTGGGCGGCATAAAGCGGTAAAAGGTCTTCTATCTGCATGAGAAAGGATAACTTTAAGATAAAACCAACAATTTAATTCTGCCCACGAGATATTTTTTGCCCACGAATTTCACGAATTTACACGAATTACATGTCCTCTGTATTAATGGCGACCTGTACGGTCGCACGAATTTTCACGAATACAAGCGAGCGCGGTCTAAAATCTCTCAATCATTGAATTAGTGTGATTAGTGCGACCGAACAGGTCGCCATTTAATTCATTGGGAACACTTCGTGTAGATTCGTGTGATTCGTGGGCAAATAAAATAACTCGTGGGCAAAACAAACACGTTTGTTTTATCGATATTTACCATTTGGCGCACTCGGCGGGCGTTTTGCAAAACGCCCCTACTCGTGAGGCCTTGAACGTATTGGTAATTATTGTTTGCGTAAAGTAGGGGCGTTTTGCAAAACGCCCGGGAAATCGTTAATATCAGAATACAAAAGCGGGCACCGGGCTGTTGGCCCGATGCCCGTTATGATAGAAAGTGAGTTTCTTGTTTAGAACTGGTAGCGGTGGTCTACTACTTCGGCCTTCTTCGTCATCAGGTAGGTGAAGACGGAATTGTAGGTGCGCTGACCGGCGGTCTGACCAAGGCGAGACACTTCGGAAGCCTCGTCGAACTTCTCTGCGCCCTTGCTCTTGCCCGTTACCTTAACCATATACACGGCACCGGCACCAACAACGGGAGCGGAACATTTGCCGACGGCGGTCTTGGCAATCGTGCCGGCGAGGATAGGCTCGGGCGTGCCAACACCCATCAACTGGGGATAGCCTGAGAAGGTCTGGTTGGGCAATGCTTCGCGGATTGCACCCTTCTGCTTCATCACGTCTTCAAGCGTCTTGGCGGCTTTGAGGCGTTCGGCAATGAGGGCACCCTTCTTCTGCTGCTTCACAACGGTGGTGAGGAACGTCTTGACGTCGGCGTTGTCCCAAGGCAGATAGCCTTCGTCGTTGGTAGCCGTCACGAGCACTACGAGCAGGTGGTCGTTGCTGCGGCCACATTCGTAGAGACGGGAAACGTCGCCGGCCTTAGCCTCGTCGAAGATCCAGCGGGCTGCGTCCTTGGCCTGCGAGCCGCCGATGCGCTGCGGGATAAAGTTGTTCATGGGGCTGTAACCCGTGAGGTCGGTAACGACAAACGTGTTCTTGGCGGCATTTTTCTCAATATCCTCAATCGTCTTGTTCTCGGCGAGGAAGCGGTTGAACTTGCTCAGTTCGTTTTCATAGGTCTTCTTGGAGAAGTTGAGCGTGCATTTCACGATGGCCACCTTATACTTCGTCACGATGTTGCGACGGTCGAGCACCTGTGCTACCACTGCGCCCTGATCATTGGCAATGATGTCGGCAGAGTTGGCGGGAATGGTGTAGAGTTTATTGATATAGAACGCATTTTCATCGTTCAAGCCAAAAGTTTCGTACTGTGCAGAGGTGAGCCATACGGAGTCGGTGCGCTGGCCGTACTTCTTGGCGAGTTCTGCGAAGGAGGCACCGCCTTTGAGCGCCGTGAGAATGCTGTCGGCCTGTGCCTTGCGCTTTTCGGGCGTTTCGGCTACGCTGACAATCTGACGGTAGAGGATAGAGTCGGGTGCCTGAACCTTCGACACGAGTTTATAAGTGTTGATCGTGTTGTCGGAAGCGTTGTAGTAAGTTGCCTTCACGCTGCCAACGGCCAAAGAGTCGAGGTTCTTGGAAACGTCGTACATGCGCTGGAATGCCTTCTTGCTCATGGGCAGGTCGGAATACTGAACCTCAGAACCGCTCTTGCGCACCACGGCTGCCACGTCCTCGCCGGCTTCAAGTTCTTCCTGCAAGCCCTGCACCTTGGCCATGAGGTCGGCGCGGTCTTGGGCAGAAGCCACTACGCTCACGTCAATCAACTTAATGTCGCGCGTTTCGGCGGGGCTGTAAAACTGCGTCTTGTAAGTCTTGTAGGCTGCCTTGAGGTCGTCGTCGGTCACGGTGATTTCCTTATCGTCGATGCTGCTGTAAGGCACGGCGGCGATTTCAGCGTTGGTCAGTTCAGCGCGCTCGTCGAAATTCATCTTAGCCGAAACGGGGTTAGAGATGTAACCCATGGCAAAGAGCATGTTGAACTTGTTGTTGAGCAATTCCTGGCGGAGCTGCTTTTCGGTGTAGGTCCAAAGGTTCTTGATGATTTCGAGCTGTTCCACGGCTTCGCCGTTCTGTGCCTGCTTGGCCTGTGCCACAGTCTTGTCGTAGTCTTTGAGGAAGGCCTGAAGCTGTGCGAGGTCAAACTTGCCCGTCTGCTGGTTGGGGAAGATGCTGGCCATCATTTGCAGCGACTGTGCTTCGCCGTTGCGGAGTGCTTCCTGCACTTCGCCGTCGGTCACGAAGAGGCCAAGTTTATCGGCTTCGTGCTCGATGATTTTGGAAGAAACGAACTGCTGCCACACCTGGTCGCGGATTTGCTCCGTCTCACTGTCTGTGAGCGTGCCTTCCTGACCTTGCATCTGCTTTTGCAGTTTGCGGAATTCGAGCTGCTCGTCCACAAGGTTCTGGAAATCCTGAATGGAAAGTTTTTCTCCATACACTTCGCCCACCTGACTGCGGTTGATGGCGGAGGTAGTTTCGATGGAGCGGAAAAATTCTTCAGCAATGAAAGCAAAAAGAGCCAAGCCGAGCACACCTACGAGCAAGGCGCCTTTCTTTCTGATGGATTGTAATGCTGCCATTTGTTTTGATAGATTATTTGTTTTGTTAGATTATATTCTTTGTCTTTGATAAGTGCCTGGAAGGCACTACAAAAGCTTAGCTTTTTGATAACCGGGGACGAAGTCCTCGGTGGGGCATTGCGATGACGATGTGCCTGGAAGGCACTACGCCATAGGACGAGGCAGAACCACAGGCGTACTGCCTTCCAGGCAGAACCTTTGCTATTGCTTTCACCGAGGACTTCGTCCCCGGTTACCATCGCTTCGCTCTGTACTGCCTTCCAGGCAGCATGTCCTCGTGCTTTTGTTAAGATGTATGCCACTTTTGCCCCTTATCTTATATGGAAAGGGCATTTATGACGCGCAAAGGTAGCAAAAAAAAGGGAATATGTGCTTTATCTGCCTATTTTTTTGCCTTTTGCTGCGCAGAGAGTGTGTTTTTCACCTCCACTTTCTGCTGACCGGAAGGGTGCTCTTTGCCGCGCGGCTGTGCCTTTTCGCGGAGCGGCGGGAGCGTGTCGGGCGGCGTGGCCTCGGAGGCAGTGCCTGCCGGGGCGGCGGGCGCAGCGAGGGGGTCGCCCTCTTCTTCCATGGGCGCGAAACCGCGACTTCGCTTCACGTAGAAACTTTGTACGCGCTGGTCTGTTACGAGGGCGCGGAGATAGTCGCCTTCAATGTCGCGGTCGGGCTTGATGAGGTGGAAATACACATCGGTTTTCAGTTCGCCGCTCTGCACGTCCCAGAAGAGTTCCTCGGTGGTGAGTTGCGTACCGTCCTCTTTGTCAATCAGTTCCACGTGTCCGCGCAATTCCCAAAGGCGTTGGTCGTAGAAGTAGGCGGTGTCGGCGGTGATATACATGTTCACCTTGAACTTGCGGTCGTAGCGTTCGAGGAAAATTCCTTTGGGAAACTCCCAGCGTTCGGGCTTCGTCTTGTCGAACACCTGCCATTCCTCCGTGATGACTTTGTACTTGATAAAGCCCGAATCGGAGATGAGTTTGCTCACGCCGTAACTGACCATCACGGGCAGGGAGTCGCGGTTGCGCACCGCGTCGCCCATCGGCGGCGCTTCCGTGCCGCAGCCTGCGAGCACGCCGGGCAGCACGGCTGTAAAGCAAATCAGCACTGCCAGCCACGCGCCGCGCACGGCACGAAAAAAGGTCGCCGCCACGCCTTTCGGGGCATGGTGGCAACCAAGTTTGTTACCTCTATATATATAATATTGTGTAGGTAGCGCCATTGCTAATTATTCTGCCTTCCATTTCATGAACCAGCGCTCGTTGAAGGTGATGCCGACGGAGAGGCGCAGGTAGTTTTCCTTTATCATGCCGGGCGATTTTGGCTCGGCGTGCTCGTATTGGAACGCCACGTTGAGGAAGGTGCGGTTGTTGTGGGTATTGATAATGGGGAACGCCGCGCCCACGGAGGCGCAGTAGTCCGCCGGCCCTTTCTGCCCGTTTACTTTGGCGTAGGGCGTGCTGTAAGAGAAGCCCGCGCGGTAGCGTATCTTCTTGCGCTTTTTCAGTCCCTCGGGTTCGGGCACATATTCCGCGCCCACCGTGAACACCTGCTGGTCATCGTAGGCACCCGTCTGCGACACATAGTGTTGCTGGCCGTACTCATCGGTCATGAGCAGGGGCGACTTGGCCTTGCTCCACAGTTTCCGGGTATAGTCGAAGCCCACGCGCAGGCGGCCTTTATAGTCCCACGCCACGCCGGCGCCGATCGTATGTGGCAGGTCGTAGCCGTGGGGGGCCACGAGCGTGTCGGTGGCACTTGACGAACTCGACACTATGTTTTGGTTGTAATAGAAGGCATCGGAGCGCAGGTTATGCCCGAGCCCGTAGGTCACGCCAAAGGTCAGGGCATGGTTTTTGTGCAGGCGGTATTGGTACTGCAAGCCAAAGTCGGCCTTGAAGGTGCGCATATCGGTGTCGTAGATTTGCTGCACTTTGTTGATAGTTGCATCGCTGTATTCGGCGTACACCGTGTGGTAGAGGTTGCCCCAAAGGTAGCCGATGTTTGCACCAATCGAAAAGCCCTTTGCGGGCGACCAGCCCAGACCTGCAAAGGCTTCGTGCAAACCGCCGTCGCCTTGGAACGTCTGGGTCTGCGTCACGCCCGTGCCTGCCATAGAGGAGAACGAACTGTAACTTGTTATCTTGTAACCGATGGTGCTAAACGGGCGCAGGCCGAGCGCAACGCCGAGTTTCGGAGCCACGCGGAAGCCCATCGTGACATAGTCCACGGAAGTATTCTTGGCGTTGAGTTTCTGGTTGCCTGCGTCGAGGTTGGCGTTTTGAAACGATGCGCCGAAGTCAAAGAGGAAGGTCAGGGAGTCGATGGCGGAATACGACGCGGGGTTTTGCGTATTCAGTTCCGTGCCGTTGCGCATACCGTATGCCAGTCCCGACATGCCTTTGTTGAATGCGCCCGCACCGTCGCCGAGCAAGCCGAAGCCGTAGCGCGAATAGGGCGAGTTGCTGCCGTTGGTCTGCGCCTGCGCCGCGATTGAGAGCAGGGCGAGGGCAAGGAGTATGTAGTTTTTTTTGAGATGCTGCATCATGTATATTGTTATTAATGATACCCGAATGGGGCTTATATTTAACTTAGGGATGATTTAGAAAAAAACAATCAAAACCGCTTGTCCTGTGTGGGCCTGCGGCTCGCCTTATCGGATAAATCCCGAGACTGAAAGCCTGCCGGCTTTCGCTCGCGCTTTCTCCGCTAAGGCTGCGGTCGGTTCCCGCCCGCCCACACAGGACAAGCAAAAAACAGAAAAAAGTAAAGCATTTCTTCGCAATACCGGCTTCGCTCGGCATTTCTTTACTGTTTACAGCAAAAAGCAATTGTCCACTTTTTTCTGTTTTTTGCTTGCGGCGTTTGAAGCGGTCGGTTCCCGACCGCAGCCGCAGGGATTAAGGACGAGCGCGTGCCAATTAGGCACGCAGGCTCGACATTAAGCCCGGCGGCGTAGCCCAAGGGGCTTCAAACGATGCAAGCGGTTTTTATGGTTTTTGTCAAATTCAGCCAACATGGAATTCCCGTTCAGCCACCATGGTTTACCCGACAGAGGTTTCCAAGTTCGGCGCAACGTTATACCTCAATATCTCCGCCAGCCCGATTTCCACGAGCCGTGGCTCTATGATAGCACGGCCGCCGTAGGGCAACGTGTCCAGGCGGCAGGCATCGCCGCCCGTGAGGAAGGCAAAGGCATTTTCGCCGGTCTGAGTAGCGAAGAAGCGGCGCAGATAACTGTCTGCCTCGCCCCTGATGCCCGTGAGCGCACCGCTGCGCAGGGCTTCCGTCGTGTTGCGCCCCCATTCGGGCACCGCACCGTCCATATCAGCGAGCGGCAGGCGTGCCGTGAGCGCGTGCATGGCTTTGAGCCGCATTTCCAGTCCGGGAGATATGTTGCCGCCAAGGTAAAGGCCGCCGGCCGTCACGCGGTCAATCGTCATGCAACTGCCGGCATCGATCACCAGGAGTTCGCACCCCGGCTTCAGCGCGGCGGCTCCCACGGCGGCTGCCAAGCGGTCTGCCCCAAGCGTTGCGGGCGTTTCGTAGCCGATGCTCAAAGGCGTGGGTGTCAGCCCCGTCACTTCCAGCAGGTTTTCTATGATACCCGTCAGCGCACGGCGCACATCTGCCGCGCCCTTGCCCACCGTGGCGAAGGCGCAGGCCGCGGGCCGTACCTCCTGCGCGTAGCGGCGCAGCGCCTCAAAGTCTCCCCCACCCCACTTGCGGCCGTCCACGCGCTGCCGCCCGTTGTAGAGCGCGGCCTTCATAAACGTGTTGCCGATGTCGAGGATAAGGTTCATGCGATGCGGAAACGGGGCTTTCCTTATAGGGAAAACCCAATTTAGGTGCAAATTTACGGCAAGAGAGCCATACCACCAAATTTTTTGCTTTCTCATCGATTGTTTTTGCCGCCGTGCGCCCCGCCGTTTTGCGTAAATAATAAATTCAAAACACTTTTTGGCATTTGGCGGCTCGGCAAAAAAGGATTAACTTTGCTGTGTAAGCAAGGAAGGACGGCGCAGGCCGCTCTTCCTTCTTTTTTGTGCCGTGCAACTATCAGGGAGCAAAGAAAAATTTTCTCCGTGATCGTAAAAATTATCAGCAAGGTCGTGGAAACTATCAGCAAGGTCGTGAAAACTTTCAGCAGGCTCGTAAAAATTATCTTATAGGATAGTGAAAATTATCTTATAGGATAGTTTTTGCGCTCATATAGGATAGTTGCTGCGGTCTTATAGGACAGTTTTTCGCCTCCTGCAAATCGTTTTTCTTTCCTGCCTCAAAATTTTCCGCCAAACGCTCAACCGTTATATTTTCCTAAACTTTCGTAAAATCTTGCCGGGCGGCAGAGTTAATGATTGCAAAGGCCGTTGGCACGCTCTGCGCAGGGAGTTGCCGCGCTATTACAATATTTTGCACACGGCGTGCCTGCCTTTCTTTATGATTTTGTACTTTTGCAATACGCTTCGGGGGAAATGAAATTGGATAAAAAAACAAGTAGGACGGGTTGCGCCGCCTGAAGTAGGGGCGTTTTGCAAAACGCCCGCCGTATGCGCTGAACAGTAAGAATATCCAGGCAACCATTTACCGGGCGTTTTGAAAACGCCCCTACTGTGCCCATCAAATATATAATATAAATATGACACCTCTTGCAGAACGCTTGCGCCCGCGCACGCTCGACGAATACGTAGGCCAGCAGCACCTTGTAGGACCGGATGCGCCGCTGCGCCGCATGATTGAGTCGGGCCGCGTGAGCTCCTTTATCCTCTGGGGACCGCCGGGCGTGGGCAAAACCACGCTCGCCAACATCATAGCACGCCGCCTCGACGTGCCTTTCTTCACGCTCTCCGCCACCGCCGCCGGCGTGAAGGAGGTGCGCGAAACGCTCGACCGCGCCGCTAAAAGCAAATTCTTCGCAACGCAAAGCCCGCTGCTCTTCATCGACGAGATCCACCGCTTCTCGAAGTCGCAGCAGGACTCGCTGCTCAATGCCGTGGAGACGGGCGTGGTGACGCTGATTGGCGCTACTACGGAGAACCCTTCGTTTGAAGTGATCCGCCCGCTCCTCTCGCGCATGCAGGTCTACGTGCTCCAGCCGCTCGGCAAGGACGACCTCCTCGCCCTGCTCCACCGCGCACTCACGGAGGACGAATACCTCAAAGACCGCAACATAGATATTAAGGAGCACGAAGCGCTGCTGCGCTACAGCGGCGGCGACGCACGCAAACTGCTCGGCCTGCTCGACCTCGTAACCTCTGCCGACCCCGACGCGGAGCGGCTCTCCGTGACCAACGAACTGGTCACCTCGCTGCTGGCCTCCTCGCCCTCTGCCGCCGCCTACGACAAGCAGGGCGAGATGCACTACGACATTATCTCGGCTTTCATCAAAAGCATACGCGGCAGCGACCCCGATGCCGCGCTCTACTGGCTGGCGCGTATGATTGAGGGCGGCGAGAAGCCGGAGTTCATCGCCCGCCGCCTCGTGATCAGCGCGGCGGAAGACATCGGCCTGGCCAATCCCAACGCGCTGCTGCTGGCCAACGCGGCGTTCGATGCGGTGCACAAGGTGGGCTGGCCCGAGGGTCGCATTCCGCTGGCGGAGGCCACGGTGTACCTCGCCACAAGCCCCAAGAGCAACTCGGCATATATGGGCATCAACCGCGCCATCGAACTGGTGAAGCAGACGGGACCGCAGCCCGTGCCCCTACCCTTGCGCAACGCGCCCACGCAACTCATGGCGGAACTGGGCTACCACGACGGTTATCTCTATCCGCACGACTATCCCAGCAACTTCGTACGGCAGGACTATCTGCCCGAGGCTTTGCGCGGCACGAAGCTCTGGCAGGCGGGCGACAACGCAGCGGAGCAGAAAACGGCGAAAAGACTGGAAGATTTGTGGCAGTAGGCGTGGCGGAGATTTCCGAGAGTTCCGGAATATCCGGAACGTCCGGAATGTCCGGATAATCCGGGCAATTATATTCTTGGGAGTAGTTCGAGTTTGGGGATATCAATGCGGGCGCGGCCGCTGTGCAGTAGGCCCTGGCCTTCGAGGGCGGCGAGCATCCGCGACACGTTGAGGCGCGTGGCGCCGAGGGCATCGCCGAGGGCGGTCATGCGGATTTGCAGTTCCTTGTGCCCGGCGGGGCGAAGGCAGCGGGCAGCGAGGAAGGAGGCGAAGCGTAGGTCGAGGCGCTCGCCGCGCGGCTGCCAGAGGAGGGCGCGGCGGTCCTGCGCGAGGGTGCAGAGGCGGTTGAGCAGGTTGAGGCGGAAAGCGGGATAGAGTTCCATGAGCGTGCGGCACGCCGCCTTGTCGAGGCGCAGTATGCCCACGGAGGTGGCGGCGGTGAGCGTGAGTCCGTAGCGCGGGTGCAGCCCGTAAAGACATTCGGGCTGGCAAAGCCACGGGGCGCGCAGCCACTCGCGCAGCACGTACGACCCGTCGGGCGCGGCGGCCGTGGCAATCGCCTCGCCTTCGAGCAGGCACACGAGGGCATCGGACGTCTCGCCGGCGATCACGATGTCGCTGCCCGCAGGCAGGCTGCGCACGTCGAGCGGCACCTTGGCCGCCATGTCGAGAAAGTCGAGGCGGCTGAAACCCTGGAACAGAGGCAAGAGGAGGAGGCGGTTGGAAAAGTCGTGGTTCATGGGAATGAGTTTTTGGATAAAAACCAGTAAAAACCAAATAATTGAGGCGAGCTGAAAACTTATCACAGAGGCGATCAGAAAGCATCTCATTGTGGCGGGCTGAAAGCCCAATTGTTGCGCCTAGCCCAGGGCAACGCCCTGGGTGAGCGGTGTGCATTGATTAAAGTGTCACGCTCTGAAAGAGCAGCCTACCTTATGAGGGGCAACGCCCCGCGGCATTGCGGGTTACGCGCTCGAGGCGCGTGGCATTTTTGCGTGCGCAAAAATGCCGAATGTATTAATCGCTGCGTGCGTTTCCCCAGGGCGTTGCCCTAGGCTATGGGCAACAACTGGGCTTTCAGCCCGCCACAATTATGGCAATGCGTTTGCCGCAAAATTTAAAATTTCTTCGGGGCGGTCGATAAAGCGTTGCGCTCCCGTGGCGGCGAGTTCGTTCTTGGTACGGAAGCCCCAGGTGACGATAAGATAAGGCAGGCCGGCGGCAAGGGCGGTGGCATAGTCCACCTCAGAGTCGCCGATATATACCGCTTCGTCCTTACTGCTGCCCAGCAATTCGAGGGCACGCAGCACGCTGTCGGGCGCGGGCTTGCGGCGCACGCCGGGGGCTTCGCCAATAGCCACGGGGATAAGGTTGCCGAAATAATGGCGATTGAGGTCGGTGACGGCCGGCTGGAGTTTGTTGGACACAATCGCCACGCGCAGACCGCGCCACCGCAGTTCCTCCACCACGGCCGGTATGCCGTCGTAAGGCGCCGTGGCATCGGCAGAATGGTCAAGGTAATAGGTGCGGAAGTCTTGGAATATCTCTTCGCACACCCCGTCGCCGGGTTGCTCGATGCCCGCCGCGCGGACTGCTTCATCAATGGCGCCGCTCACGAGGCGGCGCACGCCGTTGCCCAAATGGCGGCGCACCGTGTCAAGCGGCAAGGCCGGCAGGGCGTGGCGCGTGAGGGCGTGGTTGACGGCGGCGGCGAGGTCGGGCAGGGTGTTGAGTAGTGTGCCGTCGAGGTCGAAAATGAAAGTTGTGTACATATAATTATATTATTCGCTTAATTCCATCCACCTTTCCATAGCCTCATCGAGGCGCTGGTCGATTTGCGGCAGGCGGATGCTCTTTTCAGTGAGTTCCTCCACCGAGAGGAGGCCGGAGCAGAGGGCAGACTCGATTTGCTTCTTCTCGTCTTCGAGCGCAGCCATTTCCTGCTCGAGCGCGTCAAGTTCCTGACGCTCCTTGTAGGAAAGGCGGCGCGGACGGCTGGCATTGCGCTCCGCGCGGGCAGGGTCGGCCTTGGCAGGCGCGGGCTTGGGGGCAGCCTGACGCTCGGCACGCTCGCGCTCCTCGCACTCGGCGGCAAACTCGCGGTACTGCGTGTAGTTGCCGGGGAAATCGTCGATCACGCCGTCGCCCTTAAAGACCAAAAGATGGTCGACCACCTTATCCATAAAATAACGGTCGTGGCTCACGACGATGACGCAGCCGCGAAAGTCCTGCAAATACGTTTCGAGCACTTGCAGCGTGGGAATGTCGAGGTCGTTGGTCGGCTCGTCGAGAATAAGGAAGTTGGGATTTTTCATCAGCACCGTGCAGAGGTAGAGCCTGCGGCGCTCGCCGCCCGAGAGTTTGGCGATATAGTCCTGCTGGCGCGAGGGCGGGAAGAGAAAGTGCGTGAGAAACTGCATGGCGGAGAGTTGGCGGCCGCCGCCGAGGTCGATGGTCTCGGCAATGCGGCGCACGGCGTCGATGACCTTCATGCGGTCGTCGAAGGCCATGCCCTCCTGCGAGTAATAGCCGAAGCGCACCGTTTCGCCCACGACGAAGCGGCCCTCATCGGGGCGTTCCAGCCCGAGGAGCATCTTCACAAAAGTAGACTTGCCCGTGCCGTTGCCGCCGATGATGCCCATCTTCTCGTAGCGCGAGAAGTTATAATAGAACTTGTCGAGGATAACCTTTCGGCCGCCCTCGGCAGCGGCGTCGGGGAAGGACTTGCTCACATATTCCGCCTCGAAAATCTTGCTGCCGATGTAGCCGCTCTTGATTTCGAGCCGCGCCTGCCGCTCCGTGCGCCGCGCCTGAAGGTCGCGCTCGAGCTGCGCGAAAGCCTCCTTGCGCGAACGCGCCTTAGTGCCGCGGGCACAGGGCATGCGGCGCATCCAGTCGAGTTCCTTGCGGTAGAGATTTTGCAGCTTCTCGTGGTGGGCCTCGGCGGCGGTGAGGCTTTCGCCCTTCTTCTCCAAATAATAGGCATAGTTGCCGCGAAAGACCGAGAGCTGCTTGCCATCGAGTTCGAGAATGGACGAACAGACGTTGTCGAGGAAGTAGCGGTCGTGGGTGACGAGGAACAGGGCGCATGAAGCGTGCTGCAAGTACTTTTCGAGCCAAAGTGTCATGTTGAGGTCGAGGTGGTTGGTAGGCTCGTCGAGGATTAGCAAATCGGGCTCGGCAAGGAGCACGTTGGCCAGCGCCACGCGCTTCACCTGCCCGCCGGAAAGCGTGCCGATGGTTTGGCTGAGGTTGTGGATATTAAGTTTGGAGAGAATTTGCGCCGCGCGCTGCTCGAAGTTCCAAGCGTTGCGCTGCTCCATTTCCGTGATGAGCGCGTCGAGCCCCTCTTGCTCGGGAGAGACGAGGCATTCCTCGTAGCGGCGAATGAGCGACGAGAGCTCGCCCGCCTCGTGGAAACAGGCCTCGGCTACGGTCATCGCAGGGTCGTAGTCGGGCGTTTGGCGGAGGAGGCCCATGCGCGTGCCGTTGCGCATAATGATGCTGCCCTCTTCGTAGTCCTCACGCCCCGTAAGTATGTCAAGGAGCGTAGATTTGCCCGTGCCGTTGCGGGCGATGAGGGCCACCTTTTGCCCTTCGTGTATGGAGAAGCTCACGTCGTCGAGCAATTCCAATGCGCCGAAGCGCTTGGTGAGATGCTGCACGTCAAGAAGTGGTGCCATATATATAATATTGTGTGGTTACCGGGAGTAGGGGCGTTTTGAAAACGCCCGCCGTGTGCGCCGAATGGCCTGGCTAATGCAGTCACCCATTTACCGGGCGTTTTGCAAAACGCCCCTACTGGCTGCTGCGGGAACAGCCCGCGGCAAGCTGTTTTATTTGGTTTTTATCCCCCTAATCAAACCGATGGGGAGCGTTTTATCCAAGCCTTTCCCGCTTTTCCTATAAGATAGGCGCAAAATTACTGAAAAAAAGCAGCAAAGTTTTATTGTAAGAAAATTTATTTGTTTAATTTTGCGCCAAGAAAAAGGGGCAGAGCACGCCGAGTGCTTATCGGGAATAGCGATTTTTCTTTTCTTTCACAGGCTTAGAGCCATTGCTATTCATCAAGTTTCTGACACGAGCCCCGTTTCACAATCCCTGCTAAATTCTTTTTAAGCCTTAACCCTACACGCACCCGAAGCGGCTGCCCGAAATGCGGCAACCCTGCTCGGAAGGAACTGAAACATTGCTGCGCGCGGGGGGGGAACATAAGGCCAAATGCATACACGAACGTATGGAAAATTTCACAAAAGAACAGCTTCAGGCAAAAGACATGCCCGAATTGCTGCAAATCGCCAACACACTTAATCTGCAAAAGGCTGACCAGACAGAGAAGGAGAAACTCGTCTACGACATCCTCGACGCACAGGCGGAACAGTCGAGCGCGGCTGCCGCCCCCGTAAGACGTCGCACGCGTATCTTGAAGAAAGAAGCCGACCACGTGTTCTCTGCTACGCAAAGCGGCAGCAGCGAACGCTTCGAGCAAGACCCTAACGCCGGCAAGAAACGGCCCCGCCTCACCAACGCCGAACAGGCCTTGCTGCACAGCGACGCGCCAGAAGCCGCGGCAGAACCTGCCCCCGTAAAAGAAGAACCCGTCAAGAAACGCCACGAAGACGCCCTGCCCGACTTCCTCGCAGAACAGATGCAGGCGGGACAGAACAATAGCGAAGATGACCTTGCAAACAGCGTGCTGGACTTGGAAGAGGTGCGCAAGGCTTTGAACCGCAACAAGCTTGAAAGGGCTGAAGCCCCGGCACCGGAAACCGCCGCGACTGAGGAAGATAATAAAGAAACGGATTTTATTATCCTGAAAGACATTCCCGCACCTTACACCGAAAGTGAACTGCAACAGCTCTTTGCGCAGGCCGACGCCGGCAGAAGCGCATACGGCGCGCCGCAGACCCCGCGCTATGCCGAACGGCCCGTTTTCGCCAAGAAAGACATCGAGCCGGAAACGGAACAATACGCAACCGCCAACCCCTACGAGCATCTGCTCAACGGCCGCGGCGTATTGGAAAACGCGCCCGAAGGCTTCGGCTTCCTGCGTTCCTCTGACTACAACTACCTGCCCTCGCCCGACGACATCTATGTGTCGGCGCAGCAAATCAGGCAGCACGGCCTGAAACCCGGCGACGTGGTGGAAGGACTGGTGAAGATACCGAAAGAGGGCGACAAGTACTTCACGCTGCAAACCATCGACCGCATCAACGGCCTCGACCCGCAGCTCGTGCGCGACCGCGTGGCGTTCGAGCACCTCACGCCGCTCTTCCCCGAAGAGAAGTTCAAGCTCTGCTCGGGCAAAGGCGACAGCACGTCGTGCCGCCTCGTGGACCTCTTCACACCCATAGGCAAAGGACAGCGCGCCCTCATCGTGGCGCAGCCCAAGACGGGTAAGACGATGCTCATGAAGGACATCGCCAACGCTATCGCCCGCAACCACCCCGATACATATTTAATAATGCTCCTCATCGACGAGCGCCCCGAAGAAGTGACCGACATGGCACGCACGGTAAACGCAGAAGTCATCGCCTCCACCTTCGACGAGCCCGCCGCCCGCCACGTGAAAATAGCCAGCATCGTGCTCGAAAAAGCCAAGCGCATGGTTGAGTGCGGACACGACGTAGTGATTTTCCTCGACTCTATAACCCGCCTCGCACGAGCTTACAACACCGTTGCGCCCGCCTCGGGCAAAGTGCTCTCGGGCGGCGTGGACGCAAACGCGCTGCAAAAGCCCAAACGCTTCTTCGGCGCGGCGAGAAACATCGAAGGCGGCGGATCGCTCACGATCATCGCTACCGCGCTCATCGACACGGGTTCGAAGATGGACGAGGTTATATTCGAGGAGTTTAAGGGTACGGGCAACATGGAGCTGCAACTCGACCGCACGCTCGCCAACAAGCGCATCTTCCCCGCCATCAACATCACCGCGTCATCAACCCGCCGCGACGACCTGCTCCTCTCCGAGCAAACCATTCGCCGCATGTGGGTGCTGCGCAACTATATTGCCGACATGACCCCCATAGAAGCGATGAACGACGTGAAAAAACGCGTGGAAGATACGCTCGATAACGAGGAATTTCTCGCTTCTATGAACGGGTAGCAAAGGAAATTAGTAACTTTGTGCGCAGCTAAGCGATATTTTTAAGAATCATGGCTCACAAAATCATAAGAAACTGGCACGTCGCCCCCGGCTCCGCGCTCACGGATTTCGATAAGCGCGTACTCGGTTTCCAAAACCGAGGAGAGCTTGTGCCGAAAAGGGAACTCATCAAAACGCCCGAGCAAATAGAAGGCATTCGCCGCTCCGGCGTGGTGAACACGGGCGTGCTCGACCTTATAGAAAAGGAAATACACGCAGGCATGTCGACCGCTGAAATCGACCGCCTCGTCTACGACTACACCACGGCGCACGGTGCCATTCCCGCGCCGCTCAACTACGAAGGCTTCCCCAAGAGCGTCTGCACGAGCATCAACGAAGTGGTGTGCCACGGCATTCCCTCGGAAGACGATATCCTCGAAGAGGGCGACATCATCAACGTAGACGTTTCCACCATACTCGACGGCTATTATAGCGACGCCTCGCGCATGTTTGTCATAGGGCAAACGACGCCTGAAAAGGAGAAACTCGTGCGCGTGGCAAAGGAATGTCTCGAAATCGGCGCGGAAGCCGCAAAGCCCTGGGGCTTCGTGGGCGACATCGGCAAGGCCATATCGCGCCACGCCCATAAGAACGGCTTCGGCGTGGTACGCGCGCTCTGCGGCCACGGCGTTGGGCTGGAATTTCACGAAGAACCCGAAGTGGATCACTACAACACGCACCGCAAAGGTATGCTGCTCGTGCCGGGCATGGTGTTTACCATCGAGCCGATGATCAACATGGGCACGTGGGAAGTGTTTATCGACGAAGAAGACGGCTGGACCGTGGTGACGGAAGACGAGTTGCCTTCCGCGCAATGGGAGCACACGTTCCTTATGACGGAGCACGGGCTCGAAATCCTCACACATTAATTCCCTCTCTCGGTGAATAAGAATAATCAGAACGACATTATAATATTGGGCATCGAGTCCAGCTGCGACGACACCTCGGCCGCCGTGATGAAAAACGGCGTGCTGCTGAGCAACGTCACGGCCAGCCAAGCCGTACACGAAGCCTACGGCGGCGTAGTGCCTGAACTCGCCTCGCGGGCGCATCAGCAAAACATCGTGCCCGTGGTGAGCGAAGCCCTGAGGCAGGCAGGCGTGGCGAAAGAGCAGCTCTCGGCCGTGTGCGTCACGCTCGGGCCGGGCCTTATGGGGTCGTTGCTCGTAGGAGCCTCGTTTGCCAAAGGATTTGCCGCCGCACTCGGCATTCCCCTTATCGAAGCCAACCACCTGCAAGGGCATATCCTTGCGCATTTCATACGCCGCGCCGACGAGGCGGGCAAGGCCCTGCCGCCTTTCCCCTTTCTCTGCCTGCTCGTGAGCGGCGGCAATTCGCAAATCGTCAAGGTAGATGCCTACAACAAACTTGAAATTCTCGGGCAGACCATTGACGACGCCGCCGGAGAGGCAATGGACAAATGCTCCAAGGTGATGGGCTTAGGCTATCCCGGAGGACCGATCATCGACCGCCTTGCCCGCCAAGGCAATCCCCACGCTTATTCTTTCAGCAAACCGAATATCCCGGGACTGGATTACAGTTTCAGCGGGCTGAAAACGTCGTTCCTCTACTTCTTGCGCGACGAAATGGCGAAAGACCCCGACTTCATTGAAAAGCACAAGGAAGACCTCGCCGCCTCAATCGAACGCACGATTGTGGAGATACTGATGAAGAAACTCGCCCTTGCAGTCAAGCAGACAGGAATCCGCCACGTGGCACTCTCGGGCGGCGTTTCGGCCAACACGGCCCTGCGTGCCGCCTTCGCGGAACAGAGCGAAAAGAACGGCTGGACTATTTATATTCCGCCTTTCAGTTACACCACGGACAACGCCGCCATGATAGCCATCACGGGGCACTTCAAATATCTCGACAAAGACTTTTGCCCGCTCTCCAAACCCACTTACTCGAGAACGGTGTTGTGATAAAGAGACATAATAACCAAATGTCTCACGAGTAGGGGCGTTTTGCAAAACGCCCGCCGGGTGCGCCGAATGGGAAAATACAGCCAATCATTTTCCGGGCGTTTTGCAAAACGCCCCTACTCGCGAGACCTGAACTTTCAATAATAAATCATACAACCCATATAACGACAAAAATATTATGGAATTAGACTTGAAACTTGCCAGCAAAGAAATCAACGAAATTTTGTGGCGCGAAGCCAAAACCCTCTCTACTGCCGAAAGTTGCACAGCCGGTCGTATTGCCAGCGTGATTACTGCTGTGCCCGGCAGTTCCAATTATTATAAAGGCGGCCTTATTTGCTACGCCGACGAAACCAAAGAAAATCTCCTGCATGTTGATGCCAAGGTCATCGAAGAGCAAACGCCCGTGTGCGAAGAGGTGGTGAAGCAAATGGTGGTCGGCGCGTGCGACCTCTTCAATACCGACTATGCCGTTGCCATTAGCGGCTACGCAGGTCCCGGCGGCCCCGACGGCGGCAAGAGCGGCGTGATCGTAGGCACTATTTGGATTGCCGTAGGCACGAAGGACAACATCGTGACCAAGATGATTGAGGAAGACAACGGCCGCGACAAGAACCTCGCCTCTGCAACGAGCGTAGCCGTGCACATGCTGCTCGACTATCTCAAAGCCGGCGACGAAACGGTAGCATAAGCCCTACCCGTCGACCCTTTTACCGGTTCACTTTTTACTATCCTTATGTCCCCATTCATTCCATACTCCATCAACTGCGGCGGAAGGCTCTTCGAGCTGGACCGCCCGCAGGTAATGGGCATTCTCAACGTAACGCCCGACTCTTTCTACGCCGGCAGCCGCAAGCAGACCGAAGCAGAGATTGAAAGCCGCGTGCGGGAAATACTCGAAGAAGGAGGCACGATGATCGACATCGGCGCTTACTCTTCGCGCCCCGGAGCAGACGACGTGACTGCCGAGGAGGAAATGGCGCGGCTGCGCCGGGGACTGCAAATCGTGCGCCGCCTCGCACCCGAGGTGCCCGTTTCCGTGGACACGTTCCGCGCTGACGTGGCTCGGATGTGCGTGGAAGAATGCGGCGCAAACATTATCAACGATATTTCGGGCGGCACGATGGACAATAACATGTTCCGCACGGTGGCCAGCCTGCGCGTGCCGTATATCTTGATGCATATTCAGGGAACGCCTGCCACCATGCAGCAGGCGCCCCATTACGACGACCTCTTGCGAGAGGTCTTTCTCTTTTTAGCTGAAAGGGTGGAACGCCTGCGGCAGCTCGGGGCTAACGACATTATCCTCGACCCCGGCTTCGGTTTCGGCAAAACCCTCGAGCACAACTACGACCTGATGAGCCACATCGCAGACTTCCGCGAGTTCGACCTGCCGCTCCTTGTGGGCATCTCCCGCAAGTCGATGATTTACAAGCTCCTCGGCGGCACGCCCGCCGAAGCCCTCAACGGCACCACCGCGCTCAACACGATTGCCCTGCTGCAAGGAGCGCACATCTTGCGCGTCCACGACGTGAAAGCCGCAGCAGAGGCGGTGCAAATCGTGGAGAAAATGCGCGAATGCCGCAACGATTGACCTTTTATCTATTAATATTTAGTAAACAAGTAGACAAGGAAATTTTCGTGCAAGCGAGTGCAGAGCCGAATTTATTCGGGCTATGCCGAGCGTAGCCGAAAATCTCAAAGAAACAAGACAAGTTACTAATATATATATTGTATAGCAAGACATCTCTGTCTCGTCTACTCGTTTACTAGTCCACTCGTCTACTAAAACATAATCTAATGCTATGACACGCGAGGAGATTGTACTCAACTTCTTGAACGAACACGATATCCCCTTTACCGTGTACCACCACCCCGAGGGCAAAACCATTGAAGAGGCCAAACGGTGGTGGAAAGACGACGGGAGCGTGCATTGCAAGAACCTCTTTTTCCGTAACCACAAGGGCAACAAGCATTACCTTGTGTGTTTCCATTGCGACCACGACCTTGACATTCACGACCTCGAGCACCGGCTTAAAGCCTCGCTTATCGCGCAGGGTTTGCCCTCGTGCGG
This sequence comes from Bacteroidales bacterium, assembly GCA_004556745.1. Taxonomy (GTDB): domain Bacteria; phylum Bacteroidota; class Bacteroidia; order Bacteroidales; family Bacteroidaceae; genus Alloprevotella. The sequence goes on from SFFY01000008.1 coordinate 50,361, forward strand.
AAAGCTTTCGTTTGCCTCGCCGGAGCGCATGATGCGCTACCTCGGTCTCGAGCCGGGCAGCGTTTCGCCGTTCGGGTTGATCAACGATGCGGAGCACCACGTGCATCTCTATCTCGACGAACAGCTGCAAAACGCCCCCACACTCTCTTTCCACCCCAACGATTGCCGCGGCACGGTGGTCATAGCCCGCGCCGACTTTGAACGCTATCTGAAGGCCGTGGGCAATACCTACGAATATATCTCGCTTTATTAAGGAAATGGTAAAACCCCTTTGCCAATGATTACCTTCGGCATCAAAGACATTATCGACATTGTCCTCGTGGCATTGTTGCTTTACTATATTTACCGGCTGATGAAAGAGTCGAGTTCTGCCAACATCTTTGCCGGCATCCTCGTCTTAATCGTCGTGTGGATATTCGTGTCCCACATTTTCGAGATGCGCCTTTTGGGCGGCTTGCTCGACAGGGTGGTCAACATGGGCGCCATTGCCCTTATCATTCTTTTCCAAGAAGAAATCCGCCACTTCTTTTCCAGCATCGGCACGCGGCGCAGCACGCACTTCCTGCGCCGGCTCTTCAACCGCAACAAAGTCGTGACTGGCCACCGCGAGGACATCATGCCCATCGTCATGGCCTGCATGAGTATGGGCAAGCAGCGCGTGGGCGCGCTTATCGTTATTGAGCGCAGCGTGGGGCTGAGCGAAATCATCAATTCGGGCGACATCATCAATGCTAATATCAACCAGCGGCTTATAGAAAACATTTTCTTCAAAAACAGTCCGTTGCACGACGGTGCGCTCATCATTTCTCACCAGCGCATCAAGGCGGCGGGCTGCATCTTGCCCGTGTCGCACGACACGGACATACCCAAGTCGCTCGGCTTGCGCCACCGCGCTGCGCTCGGCATCTCCCAGAAGAGCGACTGCATCGCCATCATCGTTTCGGAGGAAACGGGCGGCATCTCCATTGCCGAAGGCGGCCAGTTCTATCTGCGCCTCTCCGCCGAGGAGCTGGAACGCCACCTCACCGCGCGCTGGACGGAATAAGTCGGCAAAAAATTTTATTAAAAACAATTTCCTAAATCATTTATCTACCTTAATCCTTTTACCTATGAAAAGATTGCTATCTCTTCTCGGCCTGCTGCTTTGCATCTTCGGGCAAAGCCGTGCAGACGTGGCGGCAGTGAACGCTTCGGGCGACGCCGTTACGAGTACTGCCTCGATTAGCCGTGAAAAGGTCTACGTAATCCGCAGCGCACGCGGTTTCCTTTTCTACTCCTCCGAGAGTACCTATTCTTCCAAGCTTGCCGGCAGCGCCACACGCGGCGGCACAGCCAGCCTCACGGCGGAAGCGCAACAGTTTATGTTTTTCAACAACGGCGAGAACAAGTATCTCTACTCGCTCGGTGCAGGCAAGTTCGTACGCAGCGACGGCTCCTATGAAGATGAACCCACTTCGCCCGTCACCTTTGTGGAGACCGGCAACAGCACCTACCCTTGGACCATCAAGATCGGCAGCAACATCGTCAATATGCAGACTTCCGGCGGCGTGGCACAGGGTGTAGTGGTTGACTCCTGGAATACTCCCGACGACGGCAACCGACTCCAAATCATCGAAGCCACGGCTCCCACCACGTTCAACGCACACATGCAGAAGCTCTACGGCATCACCTCCGACACAGGTTTTGAAAACAGCCAAGTATATGCCATGCGCAGCGCACGCGGCTTCTTGCTCTACACCGCCACTGCCGACAAACTCGCAGGCAGTGCCCTGATCAGCGAAGCCGGCGCGGCAGATTTCACCCAGACCGCCCAGCAACTCTCCGTCCGCACCGTGGAAGGCAACAAATATCTTTATTCTATCGGCGCAGGCAAGTATGTGAAGAGCGACGGCACGTATGAAGACACGCCCACCTCGCCCCTCACGCTCACCGCCACGGGCGATGCCACCTATCCCTGGCAGGTGAAGCTCGGCGACAACGTGATCAATATGCAGGAGGCCGGCGGTGCCGCTCCCGGCGTTATCTATAATGATTACAGTACGCTCGACCCGGGCAACAAGCTGCAAATTCTCCGCACCTACACCGAGGTGAAGCCCGACGAGACTTCGCTCTACGCCGAATATAACACGGTTGAGGCTGGCACGCGCCCCGAAGGCGTGAGCGACTATACGTTGTGGTACAACGTACCCGTGGCCAAGACGGGCGTTTCCGATACGTGGATGGAATATGCACTGCCTCTGGGCAACGGCCAAATCGGCACCACCATCCGAGGCGGTATCCTCAAAGACGAAATCCAGTTCAACGAAAAGACGCTCTGGGCCGGCACCTCTGCCAACAGCAACCAAGGCTATTATCAGAACTTCGGTTCAATCATGGTCACCGACCTCAGCGGCTCGTTCAGCCTGGCCGATGCCACCGCGCCCGTCAAGGCCTACAACCGCTACCTCGACATTATCAACGGCGTGGGCGGCGTGAACTTCAAGAGCAGCGACGAGGCCACTTCCTACGAACGCCGCTACTTCGTTTCAGCCACCGACCAGGCCTTCGTTGCCCGCTACGAAGCCAAGGGCGCGGACAAGATGACGCTTAAATTCGCCTTCAATCCCGACAACCAAATCGGCGCGGGCAGCGTGACCTATGCCGAGGGCACTGCCGCCTTCAGCGGAGCTATGGAAACGATTAAGTACAACGCCAAGTTTAAGGTGCTCGCCGATGCCGGCGCAACTGTTTCCACTTCCAAGGGTTTCATTAAGGTGGAAAACGCCACATGGATCAATCTCATCATGGCCGCCGCCACGGACTACGACTGCGCCAAGTCGGGTTGCGTGACGGGTGAAACGGCAGAGCAGATCGCCGCCAAGGTTCAGGCACGCATCGATGCCGCAGCCGCTAAGGAATATGCCACGCTCCTTGCCGACCACGTCGCCAAGCACAGCGAATTGATGAACCGCGTATCGTTCAACATCGCCTCACCCTGCACCGACAAGACCACGCAGCAGCTCGTGGAATACTACAACGCCGCCACGGCCAACAAGACGGCCAACGACGGCCTCTACCTCGAAAGCCTCTACTTCCAGTATGGCCGCTATCTGACCATCGGCGCAAACCTCGACACGAGCATCCACGCACCGAGCAACCTGCAGGGCATCTGGAACGACCGCTCCAACTCCAACTTCTGGCACTGCGACGTGCACGCCGACATCAACGTCGAGATGAACTACTGGCCCGTCGACCCCACCAACCTCAGCGAGATGCACAAGCCGTTCCTCGAACACATCATCGACCTCGCCACCGCCGCCAATTCTCCCTGGAAGGCTTTGGCACAGAAAATCAAGAGCGGCGCACCGGGCTGGGCAGTTGCAGTCGAAAACAACATCTTCGGCGGCACCTCCACCTGGGAAAACAGCCGCATCAAGACGCTCGGAGCATGGTACTGCTCGCACTTCTGGCGTTACTATAAGTACACGCTCGACCGCGACCTGCTCAAGCGCGCCCTGCCCGTGATGTACGATGCCGCCCTCTACACAAAGGCGCTTTGCACCGCCGACAGCAAGGGCCTCTACGAAATCAAGAACGAGTGGAGCCCCGAGCACGGCAACACCGACGTGACGGCGTTCGCGCAGCAAACGTCTTACGAACTCCTCGACGAAATCTTTAAGGCGCACGAAGAACTTGGCAGCGAGTCGCCCCTCACAGCCGCACAAATCTCTGCTATCCAGGATTTGTACGACAAGTTCGACAAGGGACTTTGGACCGAGACCTACGGCGGCAAGACCTGCATCTCGGAATGGAAGAACTACAAACTCTCCGACCAGCAGCACCGCCACCTCTCGCACCTCATGTGCCTCTATCCGTACTCGCAGGTTAGCGCATTCGACACGACGGACGAAGGCAAAAAACTCTTCCAAGCCGCCTACAACGGGCAGATTGCCCGCAACGGCGACGTGACGGGCTGGTCGATGGGCTGGCAAACCAACACGTACGCCCGCTGCCTCGACGGCTACAACGCCCGCCGCAACCTCACGCTCGCCCTGCGCCACTCTGGCTCCTACGCCATCGAGATGGGCAACTATGGCGGTTGCTACTACAACCTCTTCGACGCACACTCGCCTTTCCAAATCGACGGCAACTACGGCTGCACGAGCGGTATCGCCGAGATGCTCCTTCAGAGCTACGACGACATCATCACCATCCTCCCCGCCCTGCCCGACGCTTGGAAGGCAAGCGGCTCGATGAAGGGCTTGAAGGCCCAGGGCAACTACACGGTAGACCAGGAATGGACGAACGGCGAAGCCACGAAGGTGGTCATCACCAACAACCTCGACCAAGACCGCGAGATTAAGGTGCGCCTCAAAATCGGCGACGCGTTCACCGTCAAGACCTACAGCATCAGCGCCCTCGGCAGCATCGAAATCGACGGCAACGGCGTGGTAAGCAGCATTGCCAGCCTCCCCGCCTCCGACAATCTCGTCCTCAACAGCATCTACACCCTTTCCGGCGTCCGCTTGAGCGGCAACGTGAACAGTCTCCCCAAAGGCGTTTACGTGGTGAATGGCAAAAAGGTGATTGTCAAGTAAAGACGAAATACAGATACAAGAATAGCGCAGGGCTTCCTGCGCTATTTTTTTTGTTAATGGCAAAATCGTGTGATTGAGGCGGGCACAAAAAGAACGCCCCTACTCTCTTCGATGAAAATATCTCCGCGAAATTTTTTCCTTTCACGGAGATATTTTTTGCTATCAAGCAGATATTTTTTACTATCTGCTAAGAAAAAGTTTATTACAAACTTTGTAATAAGCGTTACAAACTTTCTAACACATGTTACAAACTTTGTAATACGTGTTACAAACTTTGTAACAAAAATATCTTATAGGCTAGTAAAAACTTTCAGGCAGATAGGGAAAAATATCAGCAAGAAAGGAAAAAGTTTCAAGGAGGAAATCCCGCCGCTGCGCCTGTGGCTATATAGCCTGTCCTGTGGCGTAGTGCCTTCCAGGCACATCGTCCTCACATAGCCTAACCGGGCACTGCGTACCCGGTTACCGTCGCTACGCTCCGTAGTGCCTTCCAGGCACTTAATACTCCCAGCAATGAAAATTTGCACAGCGTTAAGTTTCTGGACTGCTGTACGTAATGCTGAGATGATTTATAACTTCTCGCTTGAATAAGTGTTAAGTGCCTGGAAGACAGTCAGAGATGTTGCGATTGCCCGTAGTAATTTGCTTGAATAAGTGTCAAGTGTCTGGAAGGCAGTCAGCGATGTAGCGACTACCCGTAGTAATTTGTTTGCATAAGTATTAAGTGCCTGGAAGGCACTACGGAGCAACGCGACGGTAACCGGGTACGTAGTGCCCGGAAGGGCGATATAGGGATGATGTGCCTGGAAGGCACTACGCCACAGGACATGCCCCCTTTGCGCACCATAATACCCACGTTTAGGGATACCCCGTCGCGCCGCCGCGCACAAAATCACAAAAAAAAGGTATTCCACGCTTGGCGGCAACGTAGTAATTTTGCACTCGGAAAATAATGCGAAGCACAATGACACTTTCAGACTTAAAGAATAAAGAAGTGGCCTACGTGGAAAGCGTGGGCGTGGGCGGCGCGTTGCAGATGCGCCTCGAAGAGATGGGACTCGTGCGCGGCCAGGCCGTGAAAAGGCTGTATGCCGCGCCGCTCGGCACGCCCATCGTATTCAAAGTGATGGGACAGATGGTTTCGCTGCGCCGCAGCGAGGCGGCCCTCGTGAGCGTGTCGGCACAGCCGGTGAGCGGCGAAGATGCCGCCGCGCCCGCCACCCCTGCCGCGCCCGAGTTGCCCGCAGCAGAGCCCCACGCGGCGGCGTGTGCCGTGGGCTGTCCCTCGTGCGGCGGCACGCATCAGCATAAGGACAGCGGCGAAGACGCACTCACCATCGCCCTCGTGGGCAACCCCAACTGCGGCAAAACGGCCTTCTTCAACGCCGCCTGCGGCGGGCACGAGCGCACGGGCAACTATGCCGGCGTGACCGTGACGAGCGTGGAGGGACACACCGAACTCGACGGCCGCAAACTGCGCATCATCGACCTGCCCGGCACCTATTCGCTCCACTCTTTCAGCCCCGACGAGGCATACGTGATGCACGAATTGGCAAAAGGCAAGGTGGACGTGGTGCTCAACGTGATCGACGTGAACAACCTCGAGCGCAACCTGCTGCTCACCATGCAACTGCGCACGATGGGCAAGCCCGTGGTGTGCGTGCTCAACATGTACGACGAATTCTCGCAGAGCGGCAGCCGCCTCGACTTGCCCAAGTTGCGCGAAAGACTCGGACTGCCCTGCGTGACCACCATAGCCCGCACGGGCGAGGGCATCGCCGAAGCGCTCCGCGCAGCCATCGAACGCGCCGACTGTGCCGACAACTCCGCCGCGCCCGCCGCCGAAACCGCCGACGCGGACATCAAGAGCCTCAACGCCCGCCGCTACCGCAGCATACGGCAGATTGTGGCAGACATCTATCAGCGCAACGAGGGACGTACCGACCGCGCCACGCGCCTGCTCGACCGTCTCACGGCGCACGGGCTGCACGCCTATTTCGTATACGCCGCGCTGATGTTTTGCGCCTTCTGGCTCACCTTTGAATTAGGGCAATATCCCATGGACTGGGTTGACAGCGGCGTGGGTCTGCTGACAGAGTGGGTGGAAAGCACGCTGCCCGACGGTTTCCTGCGCGACCTGCTGGTGAACGGCGTGCTGGGCGGCGTGGGGAGCGTCATCGTGTTCCTGCCCAATATCCTCATTCTCTACCTCTGCATCTCGCTGCTCGAAGACTCGGGCTATCTGGCCCGCGCCGCCATGCTGGCCGACCCGCTGCTCAGCCGCGCGGGACTGCACGGCAAGTCGTTTATTCCGATGCTCATGGGCTTCGGCTGCAACGTGCCCGCCGTGATGGCCACGCGCACCATTGAGAACCGCAAGGCGCGGCTGCTCACGATGCTCGTGCTGCCCTTCATGTCGTGCTCGGCAAGACTGCCGGTCTACGTGATACTCTGCGGTGCCTTTTTCCCCGATAAGGCCGTCTACGTGATGTGTCTGCTCTACGCCCTCGGCATCATCATCGCCTTTGTCGCTGCCATTTTGCTCAACCGCTGCTATCGCCGGGGCGCAGACAGTTCGTTCGTGATGGAAATCCCGCCCTACCGTGCGCCGCAAGCGGCAAGCGTATTACGCCACACGTGGGAGAAGGGACAGCAATACCTGCGCAAGATGGGCGGCATCATTCTCGTGGCGAGCCTCGCCGTGTGGCTGCTCGGCTACTTCCCGCGCGGCGGGGAGGACCTCACGGAGGCGCAACAGCAGGAGCAGTCCTATCTGGGCCACATCGGGCATGCCATGGAGCCTGTGTTTAGTCCGCTGGGCTTCGACTGGCGCATGGACGTAGGCATCCTTGCTGGCACGGGCGCAAAGGAACTCATGGTAAGCACGCTCGGCGTGCTGTACGAATGTCCCGAGGACGATGCCTCCGCCGAAACGGCCGACGATGCCTCGCAAACACGCCTCGCCGCCGCGCTGCAGACTGCCACCACGCCTGCCGCCGCTTTGGCCTACATGGTCTTTGCCCTGCTCTACTTCCCCTGCATGGCAACCATCGCTGCCATACGCGGCGAGAGCGGCCGCTGGCGCTACGCCCTCTTTGCCGCGGCATATACCACGGTGATTGCCTATCTCGCGGCGTGGGGGACTTATGTAATATTTGGATAAAAGCGAAAATGAACGAATCAAAAGGGTAAAGACAAAAACATGCAAAACCGCTTGCCTCATTTGAAGCCCAAGGGCTACGCCGCCGGTCTTAACGCCGAGCCTGAAAGCCTCTCGGCTTTCGCTCGCCCTTAATACCTGCGGCTGCGGTCGGTGCCCGCCCGCTTCAAACGACGCAAGCAAAAAACAGAAAAAAGTGGATATTTACTTTTTCATTGTAAAAGCAAAGAAGCAATGCTTTACTTTTTTCTGTTTTTTGCTTGTCCTGTGTGGGCGGGCGGGAACCGACCGCAGCCTTAGCAGATTAAGCAACAGACAAAAGTCGACAGACTCTTAGCAGATTAAGCAACAGACAAAAGTCGACAGACTTTTAGGCTGGGCTTAATCGGATAAGGCGAGCCGCAGGCCCACACAGGACAAGCGGTTTTTATTGTTTTTGTCTCATTCCAAAACCAGTTTATATGCAAACACATTTCAACACAAAAACTAAACTATGCGATTTTTCAACTACCTCCTTCCCCTCTTCCTACTCACCCTCCCCTCCCCCGCCGCCGCGCAGGACACCGACAGCATTTGCACGCGGCGCGTACACTGGCACGTAGATGCCGTGAGCGAGGGACAATGGAACATGACGGACGGACGCGCCAACTGGGTCAACCTGCTCTCCGCCGGAATGGACGTGCAGACGTGGCGCGGCGGCTGCGCCGAAATCGGCGCCCTCGCCACGGGACACATCGGGCACGCCGTGGTCGACGACATGCAGGACCTGAGCAACATCAACGCCAAAAACCGCGCCTTCCGCCTCACCCACCTCGGGCTGCGACATGAGTGGGACAAAAAGATTAAGGGCTTTGTGTATTTCGGACTGCGGCAGGCCGACGAAGACTATTTCAACACCGACTGCGCCGCACTCTTCACCGGCTCTTCCTACGGCTGCGTGCCGCAGGCGGGAGACAACATCGCCCTCGGCGTTTATCCCGACGCCGCACTCGGCATTCACGCCGAAATAGCCCCGTCGGACCGCTGGCTCTTCAAGCAGAGCCTCTACAATGGCACGACCTCCGACCACCTCGACCGCCAGTTTCGCTTCTGTCCCAAGAGCGACGGCATTGCCGCCATAGGCAGCGTGACGTTCAGCCCCGACTGGAAGCCCAAAGGCAAGGGGAGGGACGACGAGAGCGACTGCGCCTTCATGCCTGCCTACGTGGTGGGCTACGTGGCAGGGCGGCAGGCCGACGAAGAAACGGGGAAACTCGTTGGGGGCGGCGGCGTGTGGGCCAGTATCGACCAGCCCCTCTTCAATATGCGCCGCACCACGCTCGCGCTCTTCGCCACGGGCGGCACGCGCTTCGGCCGTCTCGATGCGGCTCGCGGACACTGGGCGGCGGGCCTGCTGCTCGACGGACTGACGCGCCGGGGCGGTACGCTGGGCGTCGGCGTGAGCCGCGCCTATTATGCCGACGGCCGTGAGACGGACGTAGAAGCCACCGCCACCCTGCCTCTCTGCAAATGGGCAGAACTGCAACCCGCGCTCCACATAGTGCGCACCTGCGGCGAAACCACCACCGTGGGCCTCTTGCGCCTTTGCATCTGCCTCGAAGGCAAATAGGAAAGGCGATAGCAAGCATCAACAAAGCAACAGCGGCGGACGTGCATGAACACGTCCGCCGCTGTTTTGCAAAATAAAGCGTGATAGATTTAATATTCGTCCTCGTTGAAGAGGAAATCTTCCTTTGTGGGATAATCGGGCCAAACATCTTCGATGGTTTCGTAGATTTCGCCCTCGTCTTCAAGTTCTTGAAGGTTCTCCACTACTTCCATCGGTGCGCCGGAGCGCATGGCGTAGTCGATAAGTTCTTCTTTCGATGCAGGCCAAGGCGCATCTTCGAGTTTCGATGCCAATTCCAAAGTCCAATACATAATGTCGTCTATGTTTTTATGGGTTTGCTATTAAGGTTGATTCTTCACAGTCCTTATATGACGGCGCAAAATTACACTTTTTCTTGTATTCCCAACTATTTACTTACGTTTTTCTTACGATATATGCACTTTTAGCACCTTTTTGAACGGCTAATATACGATTTTCCTGCCCCCGTTGATGTAAATGCCGCGTACGGGACGGCTCACGCGGCGGCCGCTGAGGTCGTAGAGCGGGCCGTTGGCGGCAGAATTTGCTGCTGGCGCGGCAGAAATGCCGGTGGTCACATCGTCAAAGTCGAGCGCATAGGCTGCGGCGGACGTAATGCCCGAGGCCACCCAATAAGCCTTAAAGCCTTTGAGTTGCAGGCCGTCGACATTCCCCTCGCTGTTGTTGGCAAAGGGATAAAGCCCTACGCCCACCGAGCCGTTTTGCAGGGTGTAAGTGTTTGGCAGGGCCTCAATGGTGGCAAAATTACCCGTAAGGTCGCTCGTTGCTCCACTCGCCTGCTCCGTCACGGCAAGCAGGTGCAAGCCTTCTTCTGCCTTTATGACTACGCCCTGTTCGGCGGGGATAATTTCGCCTACATTCGTGAGGCGGAACTTGTTTTCGGCAGACTTGAAAGCACCCACGTAGGCTTTAAGCCCGTCGTCCGCCAAAAGCGTGGCGGGCGAGTAGAGCGTGGCGTAGCCGGCGGCGGAAACGCTGACGGGCAAGAGTGCCACGGGCACGACTTCCCACGCCGTTTTTGCATCTTCTGCCACGGCGGCAGTGCCGAAAGCAGTGCCTTGGCTGCTCAAATAAACTCCGCCTGCCTGCAAGGCATACGCGCCCGGCTCGGTGGGGTGAGGCGCGAAACTATATGCACCCGATTGGGAGAGGGGCGCATGCTGCGTACCGTTAAGATAAAGGCCGGAGGCGTAGGCAAGGATTTTGTCACCGTCGCGCATCAGCACGTTGTTCTCGTTAGGGGTGAGCGCCAACTGCAAGGCCGTGCCAGTGGCCTGTCCCTCGGGGAGGGTGACAAATCTGCCGGTGGCACGGGAGCGCAGGCGGTAGAAAGTAGCGGGGCGCGGCTGCGTGGCGGCCTCAATAACGGGCACGAACTGGAAGTCGGAGGAGACAATCATGCCCAGATTATTGTTGCAGAGATAGCCCTTGGGGTCGTCCTTATATTGGTGGTTGAGCGAGAACGTGTTGCCGCTGCGGCTGAGCATGGCCTGCTGGAGCGTGTGGCTGAGGAGCGTGAAACTGCCCCACGTGAAGCCGCGCCGCAATACGAAGTCGGTGTACATGCTGTTGGTCATGCCGCCGAGGTGAGGCAGGTTGCCGTCCGCGTCTTTCAGATAGAAGCATCCCTCGCCGTGTGTCAGTTGCAAGGCCGTGGCTTCGGCGGGCGCGGCGAGCCAAGTCTCGGTGACGTACTCGCCGTCGGCGGTGCGCTTATAATAATAATATGGTGTGGAGGCAGGCAATGCCTGATAACTGCGCAAGAGGTAGCGTCCCTCTTCGGGGTAAACGATTTCGTCATCGGCGCAGTTGCGCAAAGTTTCGATGGCGGCCACGAGCGCCTCGCCGTCGGCCGTATCGTAATCGGGCTTCAAGAAGCCGGCGGCATCGCACACCTTGGCATATTGCTTCACCAATGCCTTATAGGCGGGCAGCGTGGGCAACGGGTAGCCCGGTTCGCCCTCATGGCGCACGAGTTCGGCAGTTTCGGCAGCCGCATCGCGCACTGCCTTTTGCAGTGCAGCATTCGACTGCTGCGTTTCAGGCAGTTCGAAAATTTGGGTATAGGTATAGGGCGTGCCGCTCACGGTGGCAGTCCAGGTGCGGCGCACGATGCGTCCTTCTTCCGTCTGTTTGTAAGTTGTGGAATAAGTTGTTGAAGTGCTCGAAGCGCGGTAGGCTATCAGTTCGGGCGCGGTAGCGGGCAAGTCCTCGGCTGAGGCGAGGCGCACGTAGGGCTCGGGCGCGGCGTTGCCCGTATCTTTTTCCTTAAAGAGATAGCGGGCAGAGGACTGGTCGAGGGTGAAACCGCCGCTGTAAATGGTTTCGCTGCCGCTCTTATAGTAGGGCATCACGGGCATCACGGCATAGGGGGCTTCGCCAATTATTTCCACCTTAAACGCGCCGCCGTTAATCTCTTGCGGATAATCGCGATAAGGGGTCTTGCCTATGGTGATGAAGGGGAAGGCGCCCGACCAAGTACCCGTGTTGGGCAGATTGTCGGCAAGGATATAGGGGAAAGTTTGGCCGAAGTCGGTGGAAAGGCTGATGCGCACGCGACTATTCGGCCCGTACACCTCAGTGAGCGGCGACCATGTTAAGGTGTATGCCACGCCCCATTTGAAAGAATTAAAATTACTCGGCTTCGTGATGTTAGCCGTAAACGGTTCGCCTTCCACGATGCGCAGGTTGATGTAGCGGCTGTCGTAGAGCGAGTTTTGGCGCACGGCAACACCGAACTTGTATAAGCCCACGCGGGAGGCATCGGAATAGGGCACGTAGGGATTTACGGCATCGTCGGCCACTGCGGTCGGCGTGTCGTAGTAAGGCTGAAACATCTGCGCCTCAGACACGGTGGGCTTGTAATGCGGTTGCAGTGCATTGGCTCCGCCGTCGAGGGCGATGTCCATGCCGTGTGCCACGAAATAGAGCGGTTGGTCGGTAGAAGATTTCAGGGGGATCTGGAACTGGAAGTTCGAGCCTGCCGTCACCACATACTCCTCGGGCAGGCGGTTGCCGTCGATTTCGGGCTGGTCGCCCTCTTCAAGGTAGGCGTAGGCAAGGTTCGTGCCTTCCTTATCGCTATTTCGCGAATAGTCTGCCTTTTCCGGGTCACAGTCGGGCGTGAGATACACGTTGAGGGCGCGCAGGGTGCGGCGCATGGCGGCTATGCTGCTCATGGCGAAGAAGTCGCGTGGCGAACCGTAACTCATGATGCTGCGCCCGCTGCCCGGCTCTACGAAGTCGCCGTCGGAAATATAATGCGTGTGCTTCGCACCGAAGAGATGGCCCATTTCATGTGCGATGGTGGTGATGATGGGACGGGCAAAGCCGCGCGCCTTCTGATAGCGCGAAGCCACTCCACCGAGCGCGGCCTGACCGGCAAGGCTGCCCGTGCCGTTGGTAATCATCAAACCGATGTCGTAGTTGAACTCACCGATCAGGTAGTTGATAATGGGCGTGCCGCTCTCGCTGACCAGCGAGCCGGAATTGTTTCGTATTGGATATTCCGTAGGATTCTCGTGCATGATGAGCCGTTCGTCCTTCACGACTTCCAACTCAATGCCCACGTCCTGGCGGTAATACTTGTTCAGTTCCGCCTCTACCTTTTCCCACCAGGTGCGCACGGTGGCGGGGTCGCCGTTAGCGAAGTCACCGAGCACCTCGGGCGTCATGAGCAGCGCGACGCGGAAGCGATACACCTCGCCGCTGTTGTAAATGGGCTTTTTCACCTCTGCCGCCTTCCCCTCTGCGGCGACTGCCTGCCGCCGCAAATAGGAGGCTCCTGAAAGAATGCGCTGCAACGCCACGGAGTCCTCGCCCGTGGGATAGATTACGCTGCAAGTTTCATGGTCGTGGGTGTGCGCCTGCTGTGCCTGCATGGGCGCGGCATAAAAGAGCGAAAGAGCGGCAAGCGCCGAGCCTGCCGCGAACTTAAAACAATGTTTCATCTGAATACAGCCTTTTCAATGTTTATGGGGTTTGGGGTGTTTCCGGAAGTTCCGGAAACTCCGGATTATCCGGAATAATTGAGCCTGCCTCCTCCTCGCCCACCACATACCTCTTATAATAAGAAACAATCAGCGTGGTGACGGGCAGGGCAATAATCAGCCCGACGATGCCGAGCGCGAAGCCCCACACGGAGAGCGCGAAGAGGATAATGGCGGGCGGCAAGCCCATGATTTTGCCCATGATCTTGGGCGTAAAAATAGTGTCCTGTAAAATCTGAACTACGATATACACGAGCAGCACGCCGCAAATGAGCCACCAAAAGTTGGCACCCGTTTCGGCCGTCCTGAGCAGCGCGAGCACCGTGGCGGGCAAGATGCCTACGACCTGCAAATAGGGCACGAAACTGATGATGCCGATGAAGCAGCCGAGGGCAACGGGCAGGGGGAAGCCGATGATGAGGAAACCGATGGTAAACATCACGCAGTTGCTCAACGCGATGAGTGCCTGCCCCCGGAAGTAGCCGCTCATGCCGCGCTCTATGTCGCCCACAAGTTGCTGTGCAAAGGCGCGGCGGCGCTTAGGCACGAATTTCGTCCAGCCTTCGGCGTAGAGTTCGTAGTCCATGAGCATGAAGAAGAGGTAAAGCACGCCGATGAGCGAGCCAATGATATTGAGCACCACGCCCGCCGTGGACCACAGCACGTTCCACACCTTCGGCAGCGTGGTCTTCACAGCATTGATAAAGTCGTCCTCGCGGAGGAGTTTTTCTATATTGAGTTCGTTGATATGCTGCTGCACGAACCGCTCCACTGCCGGCGGCACGGAGGTGCTTTGCGCCCCTTTCTCGATGTAAGCGATGGCCACGTTCTTCAAGTGGGCGCACTCGTTCATCATGGGCGGCACGGTGAGATAGAGCAAACCGCCCAGCACGCCGCCCACGAGCATGAGGGTGACGATGATGGAGAGCAACCTGTTCTTCAGCCTGCACTTAACTTGCAGGAAGTTCACGATGGGGAAGAGCAGATAGGCGATGACCCACGCCACAAAAAACGGCAGGAGCGCGGCGCTCAAATAATTGATGAGCCACCCCGCCCCGACAATCAGGGCGAGGAATATCAAGCCGCGCACGAAGCGGTCGAAGTTGATTTCTTTGGAGAACATGCCCGAAAATAACATCTTTTTAGTAAACAAGTGGACGAGTATACAAGCAAACGAGATAAGTCACTTTTGTAAAATTCATTTGCAAGACATCTCTGTTTCGTCTACTCGTTTTGTTTGAAAACTTGTCTACTAATATTTGAGCCTTTATTTCACCACAATCACCAGATACTTGCTTACGCTCCAAAACTTCTGCGGGTCGGATATGCGCAGCGTGTATTGTCCTTGCGCGTCCTTGTCGAGCGAGTAGGAGCCGGCGGGGTGCGTGGTCATGATTTTCGCGCTCTTGGAATAGAGGCGCACAACCTTCGTGACGCGCAGGTCGATTTGCGTGAAATAGTCCTTGTTGAAATCGCCCGAAGTCAGCACGTCGCCTCTTTTCAGGATGTTTTGCGCGGCGAGTTCCTTTTTCGTGCCAAATACGTACCATGCCGTATTGATTTCCTTGTCCTGAGCGGCGAGGTTCTTGTCCTTTTCGGCATTGGAGGCCGAGAGTTCGTCGACGTTCTGGTTGAGCGATGTGACACGCTCGTCGAGTTCGGCAATCTTGATATCCTTTGCTTCGAGTTGCGCGCGGAGTTCGGCGATTTCCTTTGCCTTTTCTTCAAGCTGGGCATTGAAGCCTGCCACCATTTCCTCGATGGTGCTCTTCATCTTGGCGTTGGTCTGGTTACTGTTGCGCAGTTGCTGCTGCAGGTTGGCAATAAGTTCGCGGTTGAGGCGCAGGGTGCGCTGGATGAAATTCATATTCTCCACTATCGCCTGCCTGTTGCCAACGGCTCCGTCTTTCGTTTCCACACCCACGCGTCCCTCCGCCTCGTTGATTTGGCGGAAACCGTCTTGGATTTGGTCAATCATGCCCATGAGGTCGTTCGACTCGTTTTGCGTCTGGTTGATTACCTGTTGCAGCGAGTCGATAATGGCTGCGCTTGCCTCTTGGCTTTGCTCTTTCTGTTTTTTCGTGTCGCAGGCCGTGAAGGCGAGTGCGCACGCGGTGAGTAACAAAAGGGTAAGATGATGTTTCATTGCATGGATTGTTTTTGTCGTTATTCTATATATATAATATTGTATGCTATGCCTTGCCCCGTCCCTCTACAATGAGCACGAACTCGCCGCGCGGCTCGTTGGCCTCGAAATGCGCCGCCACCTCTTCCAGCGTGCCGCGCACACATTCTTCGTGCAACTTGGAAATCTCGCGGCAGGCGGCGCAGCGGCGGTCGCTGCCAAAGGCCTCTGCCAACTGGCGCAGGGTTTTCGCCACGCGATAGGGCGATTCGTAGATTATCATGGTGCGCGGCTCTTCGGCGAGGGCGGCGATGCGCGTGGCGCGGCCTTTCTTTTGCGGCAGGAAGCCCTCGAAGGCAAACCGCTCGCAGGGCAGACCCGACGACACCAGTGCCGGCACGAACGCCGTTGCGCCCGGCAGGCATTGCACCTCCACATCGCACGCCACGCAAGCGCGGACCAGCATAAATCCCGGGTCGCTAATGCCCGGCGTACCGGCATCCGAGACGAGCACCACGGTTTCATCGCTAACGGCCAACCTTTCGGCTACCGCCTCGGCCGTTTGGTGCTCGTTGAACTTATGGTGCGACTGCAGCCGCGCCTTGATGTCGTAGTGTTTGAGCAGCATACCCGTCGTGCGCGTGTCCTCCGCCAGCACGAGGTCGGCCGACTTGAGCAATTCAAGGGCGCGGAGCGTGATGTCTCCAAGGTTGCCCACGGGCGTGGGCACGAGATAAAGTTTTCCCATGCTGCAAAGGTATGAATTATTTTATAACGCGCCCCGCACTTTCACCCTGCAAAATGGCATTATCATACTTAATAATGCTAAAACGCTGCCGAGCCGCCGCCATTATCTCCGTTGAACCGAACAGGCGGAAAGCGTTCGGATACGCCCAAAGAAGGGCATTTTCCTTACTGACAAAATGACAAATCAGGAAGAGCCAGAAAGTTTGGCACGCCGTTTGCATAAGTATAAGCGTGACGGCAGCAAACCGCAAAGAAACGCACCGCACACAATATTATATTATTATTTATAGAAATTACTAACAAAAAAATTATAATCATTATGGGAAAAATTATTGGTATCGACTTAGGAACTACAAACTCTTGTGTTTCTGTATTTGAAGGCAACGAGCCCGTTGTCATCGCCAACAGCGAAGGCAAGCGCACCACGCCCTCCGTTGTGGCATTCGTGAACGAAGGCGAGCGTAAGGTGGGCGACCCCGCCAAGCGCCAGGCTATCACCAACCCCCAGCGCACCATCTATTCTATCAAGCGCTTCATGGGCGAAACCTACGACCAGGTGCAGAAGGAAATCGCACGCATGCCTTATAAAGTGGTACGCGGCGACAACAACACGCCGCGCGTAGACGTAGACGGCCGCCAGTACACGCCGCAGGAAATCTCCGCCATGATTCTTCAGAAGATGAAGAAGACCGCCGAAGACTACCTCGGACAGGAAGTAACCGAAGCCGTCATCACCGTGCCGGCATATTTCAGCGACTCGCAGCGTCAGGCCACGAAAGAAGCCG
This sequence comes from Bacteroidales bacterium, assembly GCA_004556745.1. Lineage (GTDB taxonomy): Bacteria > Bacteroidota > Bacteroidia > Bacteroidales > Bacteroidaceae > Alloprevotella. Next base: position 67,392 of record SFFY01000008.1, read on the forward strand.
GTCAGATTGCCGGCCTCGACGTGAAGCGCATCGTGAACGAACCCACCGCAGCAGCCCTTGCCTACGGTATCGACAAGGCAAACAAGGACATGAAGATTGCCGTGTTCGACCTCGGCGGCGGTACATTCGATATCTCTATCCTCGAATTCGGCGGCGGCGTGTTTGAAGTGCTCTCCACCAACGGCGACACCCACCTCGGCGGCGACGACTTCGACCACGTAATCATCGAATGGCTCATCCAGGAGTTCAAGAACGACGAGGGTGCAGACCTCTCCACCGACCCCATGGCCATGCAGCGCCTGAAGGAGGCAGCAGAGAAGGCAAAGATCGAACTCTCGTCTTCCACCTCTACCGAAATCAACCTGCCCTACATCATGCCCGTAGGCGGTGTGCCCAAGCACTTGGCAAAGACCTTGACCCGCGCTAAGTTCGAAGCCCTCGCGCACGGCCTTATCCAGGCCTGCAAGACTCCGTGCGAAGTAGCCCTCCGCGACGCCAGCCTCTCCACCAGCGACATTGACGAGGTAATCCTCGTGGGCGGTAGCACGCGTATCCCCGCCGTGCAGCAGCTCGTTCAGGACTTCTTCGGCAAGGCTCCCTCGAAGGGCGTTAACCCCGACGAAGTTGTGGCCGTAGGTGCCAGCATTCAAGGCGCAATCCTTAATAAGGAGAGCGGCGTGGGCGACATCGTGCTCCTCGACGTTACGCCCCTTTCAATGGGTATCGAAACGCTCGGCGGCGTGATGACCAAGCTCATCGACGCAAACACCACCATCCCCTGCAAGAAGAGCCAGGTGTTCTCGACAGCCGAGGACAACCAGCCCGAAGTGACCATTCACGTGCTGCAAGGCGAGCGTCAGTTTGCCCGCGACAACAAGAGCATCGGCCGCTTCAACCTCGCCGGCATTGCTCCCGCCCGCCGCGGCGTGCCTCAGATTGAGGTGACCTTCGACATTGATGCGAACGGCATCTTGAAGGTTTCTGCCAAGGACAAGGCAACGGGTAAGGAGCAGACGATCCGCATCGAAGCCAGCAGTGGTCTTTCTCAGGAAGAAATCGACCGCATGAAGGCAGAGGCAGAAGCCAACGCAGAGGCAGATAAGAAGGAGCGTGAGCGCATCGACAAGATCAACGCTGCCGACTCCATGATTTTCCAGACGGAGAACCAACTCAAGGAACTCGGCGACAAGCTTCCAGCAGACAAGAAGCCTGCCATCGAAGCCGCTCTCTCGAAGCTCAAAGATGCCCACAAGGCTCAGGACCTCGCCGCTATCGACACCGCCACCGCCGAGCTCAACAACGCTTGGCAGGCCGCCAGTGCCCAGATGTACCAGCAGACGGGCGGTGCGCAGCCCGGTCCCGATGCCGGCTTCCAAGGCGGCCAGCAGGCCGGCGGTGCACAGGGCGCAGGCAGCAACGACGACATCCAAGAAGCCGACTTCGAGGAGGTCAAATGAGACCAATAAGTAAAGACATAACAAAACACTATCAAATAGCGTGTAGCTCAATGAGTTACACGCTATTTGCATTTT
>SFFY01000040.1 GCA_004556745.1 Bacteroidales bacterium
TGGAGCGGCCTATCGGCAACGGGCCGATTGACTACGCGCAGCTGTATGCGCAGGCGGTGGCGGAAATCCAGGCGGGGGAACCGACGTTTTTCTCAAAAGAGGAAGAGGCGGAGATTGAGGCGCACAACAAGTCGTTCTACCGGGAGTCGCCGCTGGCCGACGCTTACCACAAATCGTTCGCCACAGGGGGCGGTCAGCAGGAGTGGCTGTCGGCCAACGAGATTTTTGAAATCCTCAAACGTGAGTCGCCGAAGGCGTTGCAGGGCGTGACGATTGCGCGGCTCGGCAAGCAGCTCCGGCTGCTGGGTGTGGCGAAAAGGCACACGGTGCAGGGCAACCTGTACGGGGTGTGCCGGCGCGAGTGATGAAGGGTTGTGAAGGGTTGGGCCGTAAAACCGTTCAGCCACAATCGACTAATTTATAGCAGGTTGCGGGAAAGAATGAATAGTTGAAAGGTTTTTCGGGGAAATTTTTTGCGTATAGACATGTGTTGGGCCTATACGTTCTTTTTTTACGACAACTTAAACAACTTTTGACAACTTATTTCGTGATTTTCGGCTGCGCTACCGTTTTTATGTGACGACAACAGGGACAACTTCTGACAACTTTCAGTTGTCTTTCAGCATGCGAGGTGGGCGTATAAAATACGCCCCGTTGTCTATGTTGTCGTCATATTAAGCGCAAATTGTCAGACTCGGAGTTGTCTTTTGTTGTCTATGTTGTTGTAAAAATCAATCGTTCATATAAATGCACCTTTGGCGGCGGCTCGGCATAGCCCAAGTGAACTTGGTCTCTGCGCTCGCCTTGCACAAACGTTCATATCTCCGCAGACAAGTGTAATTTTTCGTATTAGATATGTGTTGCTTTTAAGCGCAATACTGTACAGCAAGGAAAAATACGGCATAATAAAAGCAAGTCAGGACACGGGTGAGAATATTCCCTGTCCTGACTTGTGTTGCTTTATTTTGCAAAAAAGATTAGGCGTTTTCCTTCTTCAGTGCTTCGGCAATCTGATTTTCTATTTCCTCGCTGAGCTCGGGGTTGTCCTTGATGATTTTCTTCACGGCATCACGTCCCTGGCCGAGGCGGCTGTCGCCATAACTGAACCATGAGCCGCTCTTTTTGATGATGCCGTACTGTACGCCGAGGTCTACCACCTCGCCGGCTTTGGAGATGCCCTCGCCGAAGGTGATTTCAAACTCTGCCTTACGGAACGGGGGCGCCACCTTGTTTTTCACCACCTTGACGCGCACTTGGTTGCCGATGGGCGTGTCGCCGTCTTTGAGCGTGGTGACACGGCGTATGTCGAGGCGCACGCTCGAATAGAATTTCAGGGCGTTACCGCCGGTGGTGGTTTCGGGGTTGCCGAACATCACGCCAATTTTCTCGCGCAACTGGTTTATGAAGATGCAACAGGTGTTGGTCTTGCTGATGGTGGCCGTGAGCTTGCGCAGGGCTTGGCTCATAAGGCGGGCTTGCAAGCCCACGCGGTTGTCGCCCATGTCGCCTTCTATCTCGGCCTTGGGGGTGAGGGCTGCCACGGAGTCGACGATGAGGATGTCGATAGCGGAGGAGCGGATGAGCTGGTCGGCTATTTCGAGTGCCTGCTCGCCGTTGTCGGGCTGGGAGATGATGAGTTCATTGACATTCACACCGAGTTTTTCGGCATAGAAGCGGTCGAAGGCGTGCTCTGCATCGATGAAGGCTGCCACGCCGCCGGCTTTCTGTGCCTCGGCTATGGCATGAATGGCAAGGGTGGTCTTACCTGAGGATTCGGGACCGTAAATCTCGATGATGCGGCCGCGCGGATAGCCGCCCACGCCGAGCGCGGCGTTGAGGGCAAGGCTGCCTGTGGGAATGATGTCGACGTTTTCGATGCCGATGTCGCCCATTTTCATTACGGAACCTTTACCAAAATCTTTTTCGATTTTGGCCATGGCGGCTTGGAGGGCTTTGAGTTTCTCGGCCGCTGTGGGATTAGTGTTTTCGTCCATATTGTTTTATGATTTAGTAAACGAGTTGATAAGTAAAACGAGTTGGGGCAATGCCCAATGGAGGGACTATTTATCCCAAAATCTGAGATGCGTGGTTTTTCGTATCTATTTCTTTCGGGGCAAAGATGCGCTCTATGCGCCCTTCTTCATCGATGATAAAGGTTGTGCGGAATGTGCCCATGTAGGTGCGGCCGCACATTTTCTTCTCTCCCCACACACCGAACGCCTCAACCCATTTCTTTTCGGTGTCGGCAATGAGGTGGAAGGGAAGGCTTTGCTTGGCAATGAAGTTGCGGTGAGAGCGTTCGGAATCCACGCTCACGCCTAAAACCTCATATCCGCGTGCTATCAGTGCTTCATAACTGTCGCGCAGGCTGCAAGCCTCTGCGGTGCAGCCGGGCGTGCTGTCTTTGGGGTAGAAATAGAGTGCGAGTTTCTTGCCTTTGAAATCGCTTAAATTTACTTCGCGTCCGTTTTCGTCTGTGCCTGTGAGCTGGGGCACCATGTCTCCGATATTCATATTTATTATTATTATATAGTAAACAAGTAAACGAGTAAACCACGGTGGGCGGGCTGTAAGCCCAACGATTTCGTTAAGCCAAATGAGCAAAGTCGAGTTTACTCGAACTTTGCCATGGCGAGAAATCGCACTTTTAAGAATTGTTTTAAGAATTGTTGCACCCAGCCCAGGGCAACACCCTGGGAACGAGTAAACAAGATGCTTGTTTATTTTTGAAAAGCAAACTTACATAAAAAACCTCGTATAAACGCTTTTTTGTGGTAAGAAAAAGCAATTTTAGAGGGCGGCGCGAAGGAACTTAGAGGTATAGCCCTTGCCGCTTGCCGCTACTTCTTCGGGCGTGCCGAGTGCCACGGCATCACCTCCGCCGCGCCCGCCCTCAGGCCCGAGGTCAATGACGTAGTCGGCGCTCTTTATGACATCGAGGTTGTGCTCGATGACCACTATGGTATGCCCTCTGTCGATGAGCGCGCCGAATACGTTGATAAGGCGGCGTGTATCGTGGTGGTGCAGGCCGGTGGTGGGTTCGTCGAAGATAAACATCGTGGGCAAGCTGTGTTCCTGTCCCAAATGATAAGCCAGTTTCACGCGCTGGCTTTCGCCGCCCGAAAGCGTGGAGCCGGGCTGCCCGAGTTTGATGTAGCCGAGTCCCACGTCTTGGAGCGGGCGCAGGCGGGCGGCTATCTTTGCCTGTCCATGCGAGGTGAAGAAGTCTATAGCCTGATCAACAGTCATTTCAAGCATGTCGTATATGTTCTTGTCCTCGAATTTCACCTCGAGAACATCTTTCTTGAAACGCTTGCCGCCACACTCTTCGCAGGGCAGCACGAGGTCGGCCATGAATTGCATCTCCACTTTCACCTGCCCCTCTCCCTTGCACGCCTCACAGCGTCCGCCGTCGGTGTTGAAGGAGAAATGCGCGGGCGTGAGGTCCATTTGGCGGGCGAGGGGCTGGGCTGCCATGAGCTTGCGTATCTCATCGTAGGCCTTGACGTAGGTGACGGGGTTGGAGCGGGAGGATTTGCCAATGGGATTTTGATCTACAAACTCCACGGCTTTTATTTCTTCGAGGTCGCCCGTGAGCCGGCTGTAAAGTCCGGGGCGTTCGCACGCCTCGTCGAGCGAACGCTTGAGGGCTCGATAAAGGATATCGCGCACAAGCGTGGATTTTCCCGAACCACTCACGCCTGTAACTACCGTGAGCACGTTGAGCGGAAAGGCTACGCTGATGCCGCGCAGGTTGTTGGCGCACGCCCCTTCCACTGTGATAGATTTGTTCCAAGCGCGCCGACTGGGCGGAAGGGCGATGGCATCGATGCCTTGCAGCCATTCGAGGGTGTGGGATGCCGCCTCTGCGGAAGGGCGGGCGGCGAGGGCTTCGGCAGCCGTTCCCTGCCACACCACGCTGCCGCCGTGGCTTCCGGCATCGGGACCGATGTCAATGATATAGTCGGCGGCGCGGATAATTTCTTCGTCGTGCTCCACGACTACCACCGTATTGCCGAGGTCGCGCAGTTTCTGCAACACGCCGATGAGCCGCGCCGTGTCGCGTGGGTGAAGACCGATGCTGGGTTCGTCGAGAATATAGAGCGACCCTACGAGCGAAGAACCGAGCGAAGTGGAAAGGTTGATGCGCTGGCTCTCGCCGCCCGAGAGGGTGTTGGAACGGCGGTCGAGGGTAAGATAGCCCAAACCCACATCGCAGAGGAAGCGCAGGCGGCTCTTGATCTCGGTTAGCAGCCGCTCGGCCGTCTTCACTTCGTGGGCGGGCAATTCAAGCGTTTCAAAAAAATCGAGCAACGCCGTAACAGGCATTATCGTGAGCTGCCCTATACTTTTGCCGCCAATATGCACGTAGTCGGCTGCGGGCTTGAGGCGCGAGCCCCGGCACGCGGGGCAGAGCGTCTTGCCGCGATAGCGCGCCAGCATCACGCGGTATTGGATTTTGTACTGGTTTTGGCGCAGCATACGGAAGAAGGCATCTATGCTCACCTGCTCGTCTTCGGGCAGGCTCTGATCGGCGGCAGAACCGTGCCAAAGCCAGTCTTTCTGTTTTTGCGTCAGCTTGTGGTAAGGCTCGAAAATCGGGAAACCGCTATCGGCATTGCGGCGAATGAACTCCTTTTTCCATTCGCTCATCTTCTCTCCGCGCCAGCACACCACGGCATCGTCGTAAAGGCTGAGCGAGGGGTCGGGTACGACCAATTGCTCATCAATGCCTATCACCTGCCCGAAGCCCTCACATTCGGGACAGGCACCGGCGGGGGAATTGAAAGAGAACATGCGGTCGCTCGGCTCTTCAAAGACTATGCCGTCGGCCTCGAAACGTGTTGAGAAGGTTTGCAGCAGTTTTGTGGGATAGATGCGCAGCAGGCAGGTTCCGCCGCCTTCGTAGAGAGCCGTTTCCACAGAGTCGGCCAAGCGTGCGGCAAAGTCCCTGCTGTCGTCGGCCACAAGGCGATCGATGAGCAGGTACAGACTGTCGGGCGCGGCATCGTCGGGCACGTCTTCCATGCGCACTATTTCGCCGCCGATATCCACGCGCGACAAGCCCTGCTGCTGATACACATCGAGTTGCTCGCGCAGGCTGCGTCCATTTTTAAGTTTGAAAGGGGCAAGCAGCGTGAAGCGCGTGCCGCGCGAAAGGGCCATGGCGGCTGCCACCACATCGCCGGGCGAATGTCGCCGCACTTCCTGTCCGCTCACTGGCGAGAACGTGTGTCCCACGCGGGCGAAGAGCATACGCAGATAGTCGTAGATTTCTGTGGTTGTGCCCACGGTGGAGCGCGGATTGCGCCCCGTCACTTTTTGCTCTATGGCTATGGCGGGCGGTAAGCCTTTTATGTAATCGCACTCGGGCTTATTCATTCTGCCGAGGAACTGCCGGGCGTAAGCCGACAGGCTCTCCACGTAGCGGCGCTGCCCCTCGGCGTAGAGCGTGTCGAAGGCGAGCGAAGACTTGCCCGACCCCGACACACCCGTTATTACCACGAACTTATCGCGCGGCAGGCGCACTTCTATGTTCTTCAAATTGTTCACCCGCGCTCCTTTCACGAAGATAGCGTCGGCGGTTTCTGTCTGCTGCTTCATATACATATGGTGGGGTCTATTAATTCGCTTTGACAGATTTTGGATTTATTTTCGAGGATAAATTGTAAGTCGAAGAGGGAGCGTAGCGGGCTACGTGACCGATAAGACTTACGATTTAGACCGAAAAGAAACCAAAAGATGACAAAACGTCAACCCAAAATTGTAATCATGTTTATGGTGGGAATTCATAGAACCCACCATATATATATTAGGTCTCACGAGAGATCTCTCGTGAGACCTAATGTCTCTGGTAGTTTGAGTACTTTTATTTCAGTTGCACACGGAAGGTCTTGGCGGTTCCGTCGGCGGTTTCCACGCTGAGCAGGTACACGCCGCCACCCATGCCTGCTACAGACATCGCGGCCTTGCCGCGCTCGGTGCGCAGGGTGCGTCCGTCAGCGGAGAAGAGCGTCATGGAGGATATGGCGGCAGGGGTGTCGACGTGCAGCTCGCCGCCGACTACGCGAAGCGTCAGTGTGCCATCGGCGCCGCTCGTAGTGGCTGCGCGGTTGATGCCGGTGGCAACATTAAAATCCACGATGCTGAACTGATAGCTCTCGCCGGCGTCCATCGCCTTGGCGTTGATGCGGGGCGGCGTTACGGAGGAGTCGATGTACCAGTAGTTGGTGCCTGCCTCGCCTGCGTTGCGAATGGAGAAGAGGCCGCCCAGTTCGGTGATGATGTAGGTGTTCCAGGTGCTGAAGAACTCGTTTGTGCCGAAGTTGGCATATTCGTTCACATAGCGGCCGTCCTTGGCGTTGACGAGTTTCCAGCGCTTCGTAGTGGCATCGAGGCTGAACTTCCAGGCCTGAGCCTTATTGGCACCGGCGTACTTGGTGCGGAAGGTGGGGTTGCCGCCCGAACCGCCCGAGTTGGTGTTGGTGAGGTAACGGCCTTGGGCGTCCAGGATGGCGTATTCCTTGTTTTCCTCAATGGTGGGATATTCCACGGCTCCGGCAACGGGCACAAGTTCGAAGATGAAGCGGTCGTTGTTGAGTTCGTTGCTCGTGCTCTGGCTGATGCGCGTCGTGGAGGCGGTCCAGAACTTGTTGCCTGCCGAGCCGGCATTCTGAATGGCATATTTGCCGTTCATGCGATAGAGGTTGTAGGTATGCCAGCCTGCCTCGTAGGGATTGCTGTCGCCTGCGGAGAAGGCGCCGTTCTCGTTGAGGTAGCGGCTGTCTTTCACATTGACAATCTTGTAGCGGCTCGTGGTGGGGTCAAGCGAGATGTGCCAATACTGGCGCGTGGGGTTCACGCCGTCGAGATTGGGGAGGAAGGAGGGGTTGCCGCCCACGCTGCCGGCGTTGGAGTTGGAGAGGTAGCGGTTGTTGTACTTGATGAAGTAGTCGCCCTCTTCAATCAGTTCGGCGGGGAACACGTCGAGGCGATAGTCGTAAGTCTTCTTATAGGCGGCGATGAGTGCGGCAAGCTGTTCCTTGATGAAGGGCTGCACCACTACTTCTGCCACGGCGGGGTTCACTTTCATGATAGAGCCTTCGAAGTTGCGCGACATCACGCCTTTCTGCTGCTGCTCGAGGGCGGTGATGGCGAGATAGTTTTCGATGAACTTTTCAGGCTCGCCGGCTTGCAGGTTGTCGTAGAGCGCCATGGTGAGCGCGCCGCGCTGCCCGATGATGTTCATCACCTGCACCCAGGGCGTGATTTCTGCCGTAAGTTCGGGCTGGTCGGTGTTGGCGAGGAGTTCTTCGGCGGCGTTGGTCATGATGGCAAACTGCTGCTTCATGCTCTCCACAGCCTCGGCATTGTAGCCATTGGCAATGGCTGCCTTGAAGGCCTCAGCGGCTGCCTTGAAAGCCACCGACTCGTTCATGCGACGCAGGCCGTGGCCATTGGCACCGAGGTCTACGTTGTGCTCGCAGAACACATGGAAAGCTTCCGCGTGGCCGGGCATAAGGTATTTGATGGCGCGTTCCCACGAGGCATTGCTGTCGTAGGTGGCTCCGTGCCACGTGAAGTCGGCGATGCTATAAAGCGACAGCATGGAGGCTTCGGCATATTCCATGGGGTTGGACGTGTAACCGCTCACCATGTCGGCGATGTCGAGGTCGTCGCCAAAGGTCGGACCCATGAGGAGATGGCGGCCGCAGTAGTCAGTCACGGGATAGTTGAGCCAGATGTAAGCCTTGCGGCCGATGCGCGGGTTCACCCATTCTAGGTCACTCTTGTTGATGAAGTCCACCACGGAGTTGCCCGTCCACATGACGCGCACCTCTTCGTACATATTGTCGCGCAGGGCGTTGAGATACGTGTCGCCCGCCCAGGCGCGGTTGTAGTCGGTGGGGCAGAGAATAAGGGGCTGCACGCCGTCGTGCTTTTTCACAAACTCATCGGTGATGTAGTTGAGCAACTGTGCCTGCTTCACGCCGCTCGTGCCCTCGCCCGTGATGTCGTCGAAGAACACGGCAAAGGCGCGCACGCCGAGGCCGTACATAAACTCGAGTTTCTTAATCACGTTGAGCGAGTCGGTCTTGTTCCATTTGATATCAATACCGGGGTGCACGGCCCACACGAAGTTCACCTTGTTCTTGTGTGCCTCTGTCACGAGTTCTTTCATCTTGTTGGCTTCGGCCGTGGGATAGTTCTCGCGCCAGCGGTAGCGGTGGTAGGGGTCGTCCTTCGGGCCATAGATATAGACGTTCATCTTGTTGCGTCCGTAGAACTGGAACTGGCGTATGCGGTCGGTCTGGCTCCAGTTGTTGCCGTAGAAGCCTTCCACTACGCCGCGCTCGGGCATGTCGGGCCAGTCTTTCACGGTCACCTGCATCACTTCGGGCTGCGCGGCAACTTGCAGGAAGGTCTGCACGCCGTAGAACGTACCGTTGGCGTCGTTGCCGGCAATCACCACTTTGCCCGGCTGCACTTTGAGGTAGTAGCCTTCTGCCTTTTCGGGTATTTCGCTCTCGTAGGCTGCCACGGCTGCATCGCCGCGTTCGCCGATAATGATTTCCACGTCGGCCGCGCCCGTTTGCGGTGCACCGAGCGTGGCGGTGAGGGCTGCCACGGCATCGGCGTCAGCCTCTTCGCTGCCTGTGAATTTGTAGGTGGCGGTGTTGTCAAACGCCTTTGCGCCCCACTCGATGTTTTGCGGAATGGGCGACACGGTGATTTGCTGCGCCGCTGCCTTTCCTGCGCCCAAGCCGAGCAGCAGAGAAAGAAGGATAGATTTGATTTTCATGATATGGATTTTTTGTAAAAAGTATAAGTGTCTTATAAGCAACTTTGCAAATGTAAGTTTTTTTTGGCGAATAGTAAGGCGGAAAGAGATGATTTTTATTGAGTCCACGAGTATTTTTGCCCACGGGCAGGGGCGGGCGTTCAGCAGAACGCCCCTACTCGGTCAATGCCCGGCACACCCGGTCCTGAAAGTTGCGGCCCGTGGAAGTGCGGCGTATGCCCTGGTTCATGATGGCGAAGCAAAGGGTGTGGCCGTTGGGCGCGGTGCAATAGCCCGCAAGGGTGCTCACGCCCTCCACGGTGCCCGTCTTAGCACGCACGTTACCCTGTGCCTTCGTGCCGCGCAGGCGGCGGACAAGGGTGCCGTCCTCGCCCGCAATCGGCAGCGCGGGGAGAAGGTGGCGGCGCAGCGCCTCGTCGTTGTAGGCAAAGGCAAGCAGGCGCACGAGCAGTTCGGGCGTCACATAGTTGTAGAGCGAAAGGCCCGAGCCGTCGGCAAACTGGTAGTGGGCGGGATTGAGCCCCATCTTTTTCACCAAAGCCTCTATTGCCTTCACCGCCTCGCGCCTTCCGGCATAGGGCTTGCCGCTGTGCGCCGCCATATGGTAGAACATGCTCTCCGCCGCGAGGTTGTCGCTCTTCTTCATCATCGGCAGCAGCACCGCGTCGATAGTGCGTTCCACGCTTGCCACCGTGCGCCCGCCGGGCGTGAGCCGCCCTTTGCGGAACGTGCCCAAGCAGACGATACCGCTATCGGCGAGCAACTGACGAAATGAAGTTTCAAAAATATCCTTGCCGCCCATAGTGAGCGCATCGAGCGGAGCGTCATCATCGTCCCAACACCAGCCCCAGCCTTTCGCGAGCGTGTCTTTCAGGCTCACGTCGGCCACGATGTCGCCCTCAATGCGGCGCACGCCCTCGGCGGCAAGGGCGGCAACCAGGCTTTTCAGGTCGTCCTTGGAAAGCAGGGGGTCGAAGCCGGCTCTAATCTCAATGTTGCCGCGCACGATGCTGTCGCCCTTCGCCGCCTCGCCGTCGGTACGTAGCAGGCGCGTGGAATAATTATAATCCGTGCCCAGCGTGTGCAGCGCAGAAATGGCCGTCACGACCTTCATCGTAGATGCCGGGCGCAGGCATTGCCTTTCGCCACGGCGGTAGAGGTAACGGTTGTCGGTGAGGTCGTACACCGCCAGCCCCAACTGTGTGCGGTCGAATATGGAGTCGGCGCAGAGGCTGTCCAGCCGCGCGGCAAGCGCAGAGGGGCTATTGATTGCCTGTGCTGTGTCGGGGAGCAAAGGAAGGCTCGCCGGCACATCTTTAAGCACGATTGCGGGCGGACTTGAAGGCGTGTTTTCGGGCGTATGCAACGCGCCCCTACTCCCGGCGCACGCCGTGAGCAACAGGAGGATATGCAGGAAAAATAATATCTGTTTCATAATATATTAAAATACCTCCCTCCGCAACGGATAGTCGCCCCTTAATTTCTCAAACTGTTCAGGGCTGGCTTTCAAGGCGCGGCTGTCGCGGCGCGGGTCGTAGAGGCACAGCATCTTGCGCCAAGGTTCAGGGAGGACTTGCACATTAATAAAATCTTCAGGACTATACACAAAGCCTTCGGGCAGCAGCGGCGGCAGGATGTTGTCAAACCGCAAGTTGTCGCGCCCCAGTGCCCGCGCCACGGATTCGAGTGCCATGCGCGTGCCGCAGGCCTTGCCGTCTGCACTGTAACCCGCTATGTGTGGCGTGGCGATACGGGCGCGGCGCAGCAGTTCGGGCGAGATGTGCGGTTCCTGCTCCCAAGTGTCGATTACCGCCGCGCTCACCTTTCCGGCATCAATCGCCGCGATGAGTGCATTGGTATCCGCCACCTCGCCACGCGCCGCATTGATAAACACGGGCTTCCTGTTTAATGCGTCGAAAAACGCCGCGTCCGCCATGTGGAAGGTGGCAAATCTGCCCGTTCGGGTGAGCGGTACGTGCAGCGTCACCACGTCGGCCTCGGCAAGCACCTCTTTGAGCGTGGCAAAGCCTGCCGCGCCCTCGGCGGCAGCCCTTGGCGGGTCGCACTCTAACACGCGGCATCCCATGCGGCGCACCGCCTCGCATACGCGGCTGCCCACGTGGCCCACGCCCACCACGCCCACGGTACACTTCTCGGGCGGCATCGTCAGCACGCCCTCCTGCCACAGCCCTGCCAGGGCGCACGTCACATATTGCGCCACGCTCCCCGCGTTACAGCCCGGCGCACTCGCCCACCCTATGCCCCGACTGTCGAGATAGGCCGTGTCGATATGGTCCGTGCCGATGGTGGCAGTGGCCACGAAGTGCACGCGCGAGCCGTCGAGCAGACGCTTGTCAATCCTTGTCCTTGTGCGCACTATGAGGGCATCGGCCTCGCGCACGTCGGTCGGCCCTATTTCCGCCCCCGGCAGATACACAGCGCGGCCAATCCTTTCGGCCTGCCCGCGCATAAATGGTATTTTGTCGTCAATTACAAGCAGCATCTTTACGTTTCTTTAAATAAGATAGGCTGCGCTCGGCAATTAGAGCTTGCTCTCTTGCTCTCGCTTGCACTATCTTTTCTGCAAAATTAGTGCTTTAATTCCAACTATCTGCCTTTGACTACGATAATATCTCCAATAATGCGTGCAACTATCCGCAAGAGAGTTTTTATTTGCAAGCAGATAATTTATAGGCTCTGCCTGAAAGTTTTTCCTTTCCTATAAGAAAAAGTTTGTTACAAAGTTTGTAACACATATTACTAAGTTTCTAACATGTATTACAAAGTTTGTAACACTTGTTACAAATTTTGTAATAAACTTTTTCTGCGCAGATAGTAAAAAATAGCTCGGAGCAAGCAAAAAATAGCCCCGAGCAAATAAAAAAATATCGGCGTAACAATATAAGCAGCAAGCAAAAGAATAGGTACTAATTCTGAAAAATTTTAATTTCTGAAACCGCAGACAAACAAAAACACCGCCCTGCGCAGCGATATGCGGCAGGGCGGTGCTTAAACGGATATGAAAAAGAGAGGGGTTTCATATAAATGCACCTTTGGCGGCGGCTCGGCATAGCCCAAGTGAACTTGGTCTCTGCGCTCGCCTTGCACAAACGTTCGGGTTTATTGCTCTCCCTCGGGGGCTTGGTCTATGAGGTCCATAAACTGGTCGAGCTTGGGCGTAATGATGATTTGCGTGCGGCGGTTGCGCTGGCGACCTTTCTCGGTGGCGTTGTCGGCAAGGGGATTGTACTCGCCGCGACCGGCAGCCGTAAGGCGCTTGGGGTCTACGCCATATTGGTTTTGCAGGGCCTGAACCACGGAAGAGGCGCGGAGGGCAGAGAGGTCCCAGTTGTTGCGGATGTTTTTCTGCGAAATGGGCACGTTGTCGGTGTTGCCTTCCACAAGCACGTCGTAGTCCTTATAGTCAGTGATGATCTTGGCAATCTTGGAGAGCGTTTCGCCCGCACGGTCGCCGATTTCGTAGCTGCCGCTCTTGTAGAGCATGTTGTCGGCGAGGGAAATATAGACCACGCCTTTAAGCACCTGCACGTCCACATCGTTCATCTCTTCGCGCGTCAAGGAACGGGTGAGTTTGTTGGTGAGGGCTTGGTTGAGGGAGTCGCTCTTCGACTTAGCGTCAACGAGTTGCTTGATGAACTTATTGGAGGCATTGATTTCGTCGACAAGTTTGGAAATGTTCACATTGCCCTGCGACACGTTTTCGGTGTAGGAGGTTTGGAGTTTGCCGTAGGCGGCCTGCAGGTCGCGGTTGCGCTGCTGCTCGTCGGCAAGGCGGGCGGCGAGGCTTTTGGAATCGGAGGTGAAGGTAGCTATCTGTACCTTTGCTTCCTGATAGTCTTTGTCGAGCGCGGCGTATTTGTCTTTAAGGGCGTTGTGCGTGGTTTGCAATTCGGCATACTGCTTTTTGCTGACGCAGCCGGTAAGCACGAGAGAGATGGCTGCGATAAGGATTGCTTTGCTTGTTTTCATTTTTAGTAATCGAGTTAGTAGGGGCGTTCTGCAGAACGCCCGAAAGTAAAACGAGTTATATATATTTGACGCTGCGGGTGTGAATAGGTTTAAGGGACATCCTATAATAATGCTTATAGAATGTCCCTTTTAATATGGTCTAAATGATATTATTTCTTCACGGGGCGCACAGAGAGTCCGCTATAGAGGGGATAGCTGTTGAACACATTGTTCCAGCCTTGCGTGAAGTTGAAAGCGCGGGCTGTCGTGGCGTTTTCGTCAAGGCCAGCATTGTCTATCCAATAGTAGCCTTGCACCCCTGCGCCACTCGCTACACCTGCTGCATATATGCCTGCTGCGGGCAGGAAGATGCTTTTGCCAGTAATGGTGGAGGCTACGCGATAGCCCCAAACGCCATTGTGCTCGTACCAGGTCCATTTGCACTTGTCGACGAGTGCCATAATTTCGTCTTCTGTGGGCAGACGAAGCGTGGTACCGAGTTCGGCTTTCACCGCATCGTCATTGCAGGCATAGAAATTCGGGTTCTGCTCGGGCGAAGTTGCGCCGAGGTTGCAGCTGGCCCATTCCACGCCCGTACCAAGGTCGATAAATTCACCTTCGCTGATGCCTTCTTCCTCTTCGGCTTCGAGGGAGGGAGTTGTGAAGGTAGCGATTGCGGTGCGATATTCGACTGTCTGCGTGCCAATAGTGGTATAGGCCGTAGCCTGATAGTTGTAAGTGGTTTGGGGCAGAAGGTCGGCAAGTTCAATCTTTTGGACGAGTTCTTTGGGAGAAGTAAAGGTCTCGTTATAGACATTTGTTTCTTCCTTGGTTTCCTCATCGACAGTCCAGACCCTGACGTTGTACTTTTCGTACATGTTCAACACTTCGCCGGAAGCGATGTTGAGAACAATGACGGCAGAGTTGTGCGTAATATCTGTGGCCGGACTCATGCTTATTACGCCAGAGGTGAAGCGGGCTGCGTCTTTGTCGTCGTCTTCACGGCAAGAGGTGAATGCCGTGAGAGCAAGCATGAGGCAGAGCATTGCGCCCATGAGGCGGCTCGCGGAGAAAAATCTTTTGTTCATTGTGGTTTTGTTGCTTATGTTGTTTTTTAGTAAACGAGTTTGTTAGTAAACAAGTAAACGAGTTTGTTATGCCTCTGCTTTGGGCTCTGCCTTCTTAGGGGCGGCTTTCTTGGCAGGTGCTTTCTTGGCCTTGGGGGCAGCGGGCTTGGCAGCTTCTTCTGCCTTGGGGGCAGCCTTCTTGGCGGGTGATTTCTTGGCAGCGGGTTTTGCGGGCTTTTCAGCAGGTGCTTCTTCGCCCTTGTCGAGGCGGCCAATCATGTTGTGAAGCTTTTCTATCTCCTTATCCTTCAATGCGAGTTCGTCGCCCTGGTTCTTGATGGTGGTAAGGAGGGAGTTGAGCTCTTCGTTGTCGATGTCGAGGGGATAGCGGTCGTTGACGCGGGTGATGAAGTCGCCGAGGATATTCATGTAGTTGGTGAAGGCATCGTAGGGCGAGTCGTAGATACCGCGATAGCCGCCGTAGCTGTTAGCCTTGGTGCTCATGAAGCGCAGGTTGTTGGAGGCCTGCAGATAGTCGAAGTCCTGCATGAGGCGACGGTCGCGGCAGATGCGCACGCGGTCGGCGATGCTATAGAGTTTGTCGCAGGCTTCGCGCTGCATGATGTTGCCGAGCCAGGGAGAGAGGTCGCGCTCTTCGTCTACCCAAGATGTGGGATAGGTCACGTCGAGCGAGCCGGCGCTCTTCATCTTGGCGCAGATTTCGGAGGGCGTGCTGAACGTGATGCCGCGCTCCTTGAACTGCTGGGGCAGGGCTTTCATGAATTCGAGAATGTTGGACGAAAGGGGCTGGAAGATGCCGAGGGCGCACAGTTCCATGAAGATGTTGATGACTTGCTCCTCTTCGGGCAACTGGGCAATCCAGTTGGCGTAAGTGTCGGCAAAGAGGGGATATTCGCTCCAAGAGGAATCGTTGAAGCGGAAGCTGATGTCTTCGGAAAGGCTGTAATCGCGCAGGAGGAGCTTGAGTTTGGGGGCGCGGTTGCAGTTGTAGACGAAGTGGGGGCTCTTCCAACCGAGCACGTGCTTGGCACCTTCGGCAAGCATGCCCTTGAAGCCCATGCCGGCCACGAGTTCACCGATTTCGTCGGAATAGATAAGGCAAGAGTTGCGGAATATCTTGGGCTCTTTGCCGAAGAGGAGTTTCACCTTCTTGCAGAGGCGCTGCACTTCGTCCTTGAAGCACTCTTCGTTTTTGAGCGAAGAGAAGCCGTGGGAATAGGGCTCGGCAAGGAACTCAACGCAACCCGTTTCGTTGAGCTGCTGAAGGAGTTCGATGACCTGCGGCGCATGGTTTTCGAGCTGCTCGATGGCGCAGCCGGAAAGGGAAATGGCGCACTTGAAGAAGCCGGGGTTGGCATTTGCCATTTCGATGAGCGCGGTGAGGGCGGGCACGTAAGAACGCTCTGCCGTTTCGGAAATGGAGCGGGCGTTCTCGTAGTCGTCGTAATAATAATGGTCAGTGCCGATGTCGAAGAAGCGATACCGTTTCAGGTGGATGTTCTGGTGGATTTCAAAATATAAACAAACGGTTTTCATGGTGTTTCCTTTATTTTATTGTTTGAAGTAAACGAGTTTGTAGGGGCGTTTTGCAGAACGCCCGAAATTTTTAAGATAAAATCAATTGCTGCAACGCGCTATTGTTTCGTTGTAAACGTTGAATATCTTTTGTCCCACTTTTTCCCAAGTGATTTGGTTCACCTCGTTGATGCCTTCCACTTTGAGGTATTCGTGGAGCGAATCGTTGGTGCAGAGGGCATACATGGCATCGGCCATGGCGTGGATATCCCAGTAGTCGGTCTTGATGCACTTGTCGAGAATTTCGGCGCAGCCGCTCTGCTTACTGATGATGGAGGGCACGCCGCACTGCATGGCTTCGAGGGGCGAAATGCCGAAGGGTTCGCTCACGGAGGGCATCACGTAGACATCGCTGTCGGCAAATGCTTCGTACACCTGCTTGCCTTTCATGAAGCCGGGGAAGTGGAAGCGGTCGGCAATGCCCTTGCGCGCCGCCATCTCGATCATGTCGTTCATCATATCGCCCGAACCTGCCATGCAGAAGCGTATGTTGTGGGTACGCTTGAGCACGAGGGCGGCTGCCTCGACGAAGTACTCGGGGCCTTTCTGCATCGTGATGCGGCCGAGGAAGGTAACCACTTTTTCCTTGCGTCCCTTATGGCTTTCGCGGCGCTCGCGCACCATTTGCAGAATGTCTTCGGAAAGGGGATAGACGGCATTGTGCATCGTGATGCACTTGGCGGGGTCTTGGTGGTAATGGTTGATGACCGTCTGGCGCGTGAGTTCGGAAACGCACATGATGCAATCGGCGTGGTCCATACCGTCCTTCTCAATGCTGTAGACCGTGGGGTTCACATTGCCGCGCGAACGGTCGAAGTCGGTGGCGTGCACGTGAATGACGAGGGGCTTGCCGCTCACGCTCTTGGCGTGAATGCCTGCGGGATAGGTGAGCCAGTCGTGTGCGTGAATGATGTCGAACTCCTGCTGGCGGGCAATGACGCCTGCCACGATAGAATAGTTATTGATTTCGTCGTGCAGGTTTTCAGGATAGCGACCGGAGAACTCTATGCAGCCCAGGTCGTCGGTGAGGCGATAGTTGAAGTCGGCATAGATATGGTCGCGCAGGGAGAAGTAGAGTTCGGGCGACATCTTATCGCCGAGACGCTGCTTCACATAGTCGTAGTCTACATCGCGCCACACTACGGGCGTAGTGCTCAGTCCGATGATATTCATAAAACTTTTGTCCTCGTCGCCCCAAGGCTTGGGCAGGCAGAACGTTATTTGCATGTCGGGTTGCAACGACAAGCCTTTGGTGATGCCGTAGCTGGCAGTGCCGAGTCCGCCCAAGATGTGAGGGGGAAACTCCCAACCGAACATTAATACTTTCATAGTATCGTGTATTGTGTGTTCTCTTTTCTTTATCTAAAAAAATTCGGCGGCTTATTATATATATTATATATGTATATGATAGTTTGCCGCGCTTTCTTTTCAGGCAAGCTCGTTGTTGTACTTTTCGAGCAGGCGGATAGCGCGGAGAATGCCGCTCACATTCATGGCGAAGGAGATGGCGCCGCGGCCGCTGAAACGCGGGTTGCCGTCGAAGAGTTCGGGGATAGTGCCCACGCAGTGGTAGAAGAGTTCTTCTTCAAAACCGATGAGCTGGCGCTCGATGTAGTTCACGCCGCTCATGCGGTAAACGCGGAGGTAGGCTTCGAGATAGAAACCCGTGAGCCACGGCCACGCCGTGCCCTGATGGTAGGCGAAGTCGCGCTGTTCCTGACGGCCGATATACATGGGGTTGTAACCGCCGCTCTTGGGCGAAAGCGAACGAATGCCCTTGGGCGTGACGAGTTCCTTGGTGCAGATGTCGAGCACGCCTTTGCGCTCTTTCATTTCGAGCGGCGAGAAGTCGAGGGCGATGGCAAAGAGTTGGTTGGGGCGCACGCTCCAATCCATCATCTGTCCGTCTACGTAGTCGAGCAGGTAACCGTATTCGTTGAGGAATACGTCCTTAAACGACTTGGCTGTCTTCTCTGCCTCGGCGGCGCACTGCGCTGCGAGTGCCTTGTTTTCTTCTCCTCCGTTTTCGGAAAGTATCTGTTCGTAGAATTTGAGCGCGTTGTACCACAAGGCGTTGAACTCTACGATGTATCCCGAGCGCGGGGTGATGGGGCGGCCGTTGCTCTGCGCGTTCATCCACGTCACGGCGTGGTCGCGGCCGTTGGAGTAGAGCAGGCCGTTGTCGTGCAGGAAGAGGTTGGAATGCTTGCCGTCGCGAATGAACTTAATCATCTCGCGCAGCAGGTCTCCGTAGAGTTCGTAGCACTTCTGGCGGGAAACGTATTTGCCGTATTGCTGTATGCACCAAATAGCCCAAAGCAGCGTGTCGGGCTGCTCCATTTCGTAGATGGCCACGGGAAGCGGCTCTTTGTTGATGTAGCTGCGGATAGCCTTCGCGGCGGTCTCCATATATTTCTCGTACATCTCTACCTCGCCGATGGAAAGCGTGATGCCCGGCATGGCGATAAACATGTCGCGGGCGCGGCACTTGAACCACGGATAGCCGGCAAGGAGATAGTTCTCGCCGTCCTTCTGCACCTTGAACTGGTGGGCGGCATTGACGAGGCAGTGATAGAAACTGTCGCGGCTGTCGAGGGCGGCGATTTCGGCATCCATCAGCTTGCCCATCTGGCGCGGCGCAACCGATGCGAGCGAAGCGGTGAAGATGATGCTCTCACCCTTCTTGATAGGCATTTCGAAATAGCCGGGCACCATGAGGTCTTCGGAAGAATCATAGCCGCGCTCGCGCTCTTTCGGGTAATCGAGACCGCGATACCAGTCGGGCTGATGATGCCATTCGGCC
The DNA here is from genome assembly GCA_004556745.1 of Bacteroidales bacterium. Taxonomy (GTDB): domain Bacteria; phylum Bacteroidota; class Bacteroidia; order Bacteroidales; family Bacteroidaceae; genus Alloprevotella. The sequence goes on from SFFY01000040.1 coordinate 18,239, forward strand.
TTATGGTTGAGTTGCATGTAAAGGTCGGGATAACCCTGATAGAGACACATGCGGATACCGTTTTCCACGGCTTCGAAGCCCGTGTTGGCAGCCCCGTTCTCGTGCGTCCACTGCCTTACGCTGCGGAAAGCAAGGAAAGGCTTGAGGCGCAGGGTCGTGGCCGAATGGGCATCGAGCAGGGTGTAGCGGATGTAGAGACGGAAGGTGGTGGTATCGTAGGCAATTTCCTTTTTCAGCAGCACGCCGCCGATGCGATACACCCAAGTGGGCACTTTCTCCCACTCGAAACTTACTATATACTTGTGACCCTTCGGACTATAATTCTCGCCTTGATACTTGTGCAGTCCGAGGTTGAACTCTGCTCCGTGCTGGATTACGGTTTCATCGAGCGAGGAAAGCAACACGTGGTTTTCGTCGTCGATTTCCGGCACGGGTACGACCAAGAGTCCGTGATATTTTCGGATATTGCACCCTACGAGGGTCGTAGAACAATACGCGCCTGACCGGTTCGTTATCAGCAACTCCTTGAAAAGGGAGTCCTGAAGGTTGGTCATCTGCGTCTTGTCAAATCTTAAATAACACATAGATGAAATAGATTATAAGGTTTTCTGTGGAATAGAAACATACGACGAATGCCAATGCGTCCTTTTAATAACTCTTAAATGCTGGCTGTGTTTTTCGTGGTTAGCACGTAAGGAAAAAGGGCATTGTCTCGGTATGTGCCTCAAAAGTAGGGAATTTTCTTATAACAAAAAAAGGTTTTTATTGAAAAAGTTACTTTTCTGCCTTTTTTTCTCTTATTTCCCCCGTTTTATTGTCTGAAACGCCTATGCACGGCGATGCGCACGGACAAGAAACCTAAGCCTACCACGGTGAGCAGCACGAGAATCACGTCGGTAGGGTGCACGCTCACGGGATAGTAGTCGATGATAAATGTGCCTGACGACTGGCCGAGGCGTATGATGCCATATTCCTGCTGAATGTAGCAGAGCAGCGCGCCGAGCCCCGTGCCGAGCAGGCCGCCGATGAGGCAAATCATTCTGCCCACGCTCAGGAAGATGCCGCGCAGCGTTTTGCCGTCGCCGCCGAGGCAGGCGATGGTGTGCAAGTCCTCGCGCTTCTGCACCATGAGGAGCGAAAGGGTGCTGACCACGTTGAAGGTGGCGATGACGAGGATAAGGCTCAGGAAGATGTAGGCCATGAGTTTCTCTATCTGCATCATGCGATACATCTCGCCCTGTTGCTCCAGGCGGTCGAGCACCTCAAACTTGTCGCCGCCTATTTCTTTGAGCCGTGCCTTCACGGTGGCAGCGTCTGCCCCGTCTGCCAATTTAAGTTCTAATTGCGTTATGTTACCGGGCTGCTCGAGCAGTTCCTGCGCAAAGTTGAGGGAGGTGAGGAGATAACTGTCGTCGTATTTTTTCTGATTGACGTCGAAGCACACGCCGGGCGAGGCGAGCGTACCCACGTTGAAACTTTCGGCAGGGTTCGTGAGGTTCACCTGCTCGCCCCGGCGCGGCACACAGATTTCCAGCGTGCCGTAGTCCACGGTGCCCATCAAGCCTGCCAGCCCTATGCCGGGAATGCCGTAGTCCACATCGCCTGCCCGCAACAGATACCTGCCGTTTTCGCCATATAGTATGTTGCGAATGCCGGTGCAGCGGTCGAATTTATCGTCCACGCCTTTGAGCGTGATCACGGCGGGGCGACCGGTGAAGAGGATAAGGGCAGCGTCCTCGATGCTTTCGGAAGCCACCGCCACGCCCTCCGCACTTTTCATCTTCTGCAACGTGGGGTCGGCGGCGGAAACGTATTTACCGGTCTTCGGCGTTATCTTTATTTCGGAATCAAAAGCGGTGTAAAGGCTTTTCACCAAATCGCCAAAGCCGTTGAACACGGAGAGCGTGCAAAACAGGGCGGCCGTCGTCACCGTCACGCCGAGCACGGCTATCAGGCTCACCACGGTGCTGATGCCGAGCGAGCGGAGCGAGAACAGATAACGGCGGGCTATGAAAAGGGAAACGCGCATCATTATTTCTTCAACAACTCATCGATGTGTTCAATGTAGTCGAGGGAATCGTCGATAAAGAACTTGAACTCGGGAATGACGCGCAACTGATAGCGCACTTTCGTACCGATTTCGTAGCGGATGCTGCGGGCGTTTTCGTTGATGTTTTTCAATATTTCCTCTGCCCTTTCGGAAGGGAAGATGCTCAGATAACCTTTGGCGATACTAAGGTCGGGGCTGACGCGCACTGCGCTCACCGTGACGAGCGTGCCGTGCATGGCCTGCGTTTGCAGGCGAAAAAGTTCGCTTAACTCGCGCTGCAAGAGGCGGGCTATTTTTTGCTGTCGTGTTGTTTCCATAAATATTTTTTTAGTTACGAGTTTGTTAGTAAACGAGTAGACGAGACAGAATAGTATTGTATTTTTATAATTTGAGTAACTTGTCTTGTTTACTCGTTTACTCATTAACTTGTTTACTTAAATAAAATCCTTAAAAATTCTCTGCTGCCTGAAGCATGTTGAATACGAGTTGTTTCAAATGCTCGTAAGGCGCGGCGGGCACGCTGTCGTTTTTAGGCGCCACGCCGCCATTGCCGATATAATAATAACTTTCTCGTCCGGCCTCGGGCGTATATATATAAAGATGCGTGCTGTCGCGGGCCATCAGCACTTTGTCGGCCGAATAGAAGATGGCGTTGCGTCGGCGGCGCGTCAGGTCGATGCCGAAATTGTTCTTCACGTACGGCAGGCGCAGCATGGAGAGCAGCGTGGGCGCCACGTCAATCTGTCCGCAGGGGTCGGTGCGCCGTTCGGGCTTTATGCCCGCGCCGTAGAAGAGGAGGGGGATATGGTTCATGCTTTCCGGCACTTCAAGACGGCTCTCGCCCCACATCTTGCCGTGGTCGCCGAGGAACACGAAAATTGTGTTACTATACCACGGCTCTTTCTTGGCAGCTGCCATAAACCGCGCTATGCTGCGGTCGGCATATGCTACGATCTGCAACTCCTTTTCCTTATGCGGCGACTTCAAGTCGGCGGGCACCACGTAGGGCGGGTGGTTGGAAATGGTGAGCAGCGTGGCGAAGAAGGGTTTTCCTTCGGCGGCCTTGCGGCGCAGCACGGGCAGGGCGTAAGTGAAAAGGAAATCGTCGGGCACGCCGAAGTGGTTCACGCGGGCGCTGCGCGGATAGTCTTCCTGCGCATACACTTCCGCGAAACCGTTGGTGCGGAAAAATGCGTTCATATTGTCGTACTGCGCCTCGTGGGTCATGAAAAAGAGGGTTTCATATCCGTTGTCGCGCAGCACGGTGGGCAGTCCGTCCACGCGCTTCACCACACTACCTTTCATGGCGTTGCGAAACATGATGGAGGGCCGTGAATAGAGTGTGGCGTAGATGCCGTGGTTGGTGTGATTGCCCGAGGAATAGCAGTTTTCAAACAGCAGTCCTCCGCGGCACAGGCTGTCGAGCGCGGGAGTGAGGCGGAGCGTGTTGCCAAACGTCCCCATCAGGTTGGCGGACATGCTTTCCATCAGCACCACCACCACGTTTTGCCCCGTCGGCTTCCCTTCCGGCTCTATGCGGCACGCTATGGGCGACACGTCTTTCAGCGGCTGCGCCTCGCCTTCCAGCAGATAGTCGGCGGCGTAGCGCAGTGCCTCATCGTCGGGCACGAGCGCGAGGCGGCGGTTTTCGGGTCGGAGTTCGTCAAGCGCGCTGTTCATCACATTGAAAGCGGCGTTGAGTCCCATTTGGTTCATGGCGGCATTGTCGCAAAAGTAAGCCGCGCTCACTTTTATGGGATTATAGCCCAGCCTGCCGCGAATGCCGAGAAAGCAGGCGGCGCATAAGAGCAATAAGGTGAGTATGCTGAGCGATGCGGTCGCTATCGTGCTCTTATTCTTGCCTTTCACCGCCGATATTTTCCGGGCATACACGATGCACAACGCGGCGAAGGCGGCGGCGCAAACGAAGAATAATATTATATATGGTATATAGGAAGCCTCGCCGAATATCATGCCCGCCGTAGTGCCTGCATAGGCGGCGTAGTTGAACACGGAGGCATTGATCACTTGGTTGAAATAAAGAAAATACGGCACGTTTGCCGCGCCTGCCGCAAACAGGGGCAGATACATCACGGCGGCATAAACCGCCCAAGTTGTCAGCCATTTCCTGCCGCTATATCCCAGCAAACCGCCGATGCCTACGGACAGGAGCATGGGGGCAACTACGTAGCACGCCACTACGTTGTCAAACCACACGCCGCGCAGGAACGCCTGCGCCGCCAATGCCACATCGCCCGCCGTCTCGGCAGGCAGCGTGGGGCGCACGGCTATATAAAACACAAGGCGCATCAGCGTGAGCAATGCCAAGCCCGTGAGGTGGACGGCAAAGACGAAAAGCAGCGAACGAGCAAAGGGATTTTTTTTCAAAAGCATAAATAAAGAGGGAATATCCGAGCGTCCGAAAAACGTTTTGCAAAGTTGCGCAAAATGCTTTATATATCCCAACATTTTTCCACAAAAACGCACTTTCCCATATATTATAAGAGTATTTCTTTTTGAGGGAAAAATATATTTTTCTTAAAGATTGAGAAATCTATAATGCTCTTGATGGTCTGTGGAAAGTGTGGAAAGAAAAAATGCCTTTCTCTTGCTCATTTCGTATTCCACAAAAGGTCAATGTTATTCCACAGGTTTATCAACACGATTTTACCTCCTCCTTTTTGATAATTATCATATACTTATGCCACTTCCGCGTGGCGGCAGAACGAAGGTTGTGGAAAATGCAAACGGTGGAGAAAAAGTTGCGGCTTTCTCTGTGCAGATTGATGTAAGAAACGATTGTTTCTTTGTGTAAAACGATGTTTATCCGTTGAAAACGTTGCGCCGTCCTGTTTTCTTCCGCATGACTGTCCGAAAATAGGTTTTCCTTGGGTTTTGCAAGGGTTATACACGCGGTTTTCAACATTAAATTTATAATTTTGCCGTATGGAAAATAAGAAACTTACCGTAGAAGAGATGCACCGCCTTACGGTGGACGAGTTCAAGCGTGCGCCGAAACAGCCCCTTGTCGTTGTGCTCGACAATGTGCGGAGCCTGCACAACGTGGGTTCTGTTTTTCGCACGGCCGATGCTTTCCGAATAGAGAAGATTGTGCTTTGCGGCATCACAGCCTGTCCGCCCTCTGCCGAAATCCATAAGACGGCTTTGGGTGCCGAGGATGCCGTGGCGTGGGAATACGTCAGCGACACGTTGCAGGCAGTCCTTGCTTTGAAAGCGGCGGGCTATGAAACGCTGGCGGTGGAGCAGGCCGAAAACAGCCATAAACTCGGTGCTTTTGTTTTTGAAAAAGAAAAAAAATACGCCCTTGTGCTCGGCAACGAAGTGAAAGGCGTGCGGCAGGACGTAGTAGATGCTTGCGACGGCGTGGTAGAAATTCCGCAGCACGGCACGAAGCATTCGTTGAATGTAAGCGTGACGGCAGGAATTGTAATGTGGGAGGCAAGTCGACAAACTTTCACGTAATTTTCATTTTTCTTCGAAAATATATTTTTATAGCCCACTATTTTTTTATTTGCCCACGAATCTCACGAATCTACACGAATTCCGTGTCCTATAAGTTTAAGGCGACCTGTTCGGTCGCACGAATCACACTAATAATATGAGTTAATGC
>SFFY01000082.1 GCA_004556745.1 Bacteroidales bacterium
CCGTCCGCCGCCCTCCGCCGTGTGCTGCCGTGTGCTGCCGTCTGCCGCCCTCCGCCGTGTGCTGCCGTGGGGGCTGTTGGGGGGCTGTCCCCCCTGCGGGTTTAGGAGGGGCGCACCCCCACGCCCTGCCTGCTGGCGGCTGCCCCTCTGTGCCCGTGGCGCACCCCCCGAAGCGGCTGCAAGCAGGGGGCAGGGGCGCACGTGGAGGGGACGGGGACGAGGGGCGGTTGAGAGAAGCCGACGAAGCCAGCGGGCAAACGCCAGCCGCCCCCCCTGCGTGGGGCGGCTGGCACGGCGGCGGAGCGGCAAAGCCGCGGAGAAGCCGGGACGGCAGGCACGGCGGCGGAGCGGCAAAGCCGCGGAGAAGCCGGGACGACCGCCCCAGGCAGGGGGGCGACTGGCGAGCAGACCGCAGGAAGAGGAGGCGCAGCGACCCGCCCCGAAGGTCCCGGCACCGGAGTGTGCGCCCCTGCCCCCTGCTTGCAGCGGCTTCGGGGGGCGCGTCAATGGGCACAGGGGGGCAGCCGCCAGCAGGCAGGGCGTGGGGGTGCGCTCCTACTAAGACCGCAGGGGGGACAGCCCCCCAACAGCCCCCACGGCAGCACACGGCGGAGGGCGGCAGACGGCAGCACACGGCAGCACACGGCGGAGGGCGGCGGACGGGGAGCGGCACACGGCGGCGGCGGACGGCGGCGGCGGACGGCTGACGGCGGAACGGACAGCGGCGGCGGACGGCGGAACGGCTGACCGCCCAACCCTGCCCACAGTGCCGCCAAACGGCGAATTGGGGGGACAATCCGCCCAAACCGCCCCTGCCGCCCCCTGCCAGCCCCTGCCGCCGCAGCTTCACCCCTGCCCACCCGAGCCGAGAAAGGGCGGTGGAGGGGCTAAAAATGGGCAAAAAATGGATTTTTCGGGGCTTGCCGCCGCCGTCCGACCGCCCGACCGCCGCACCCGACACGCCGCCCAAACTCCCTTTTGGTCTTACTTCGTGCCCAAGGGTCTTAGATGGACGGTACATTTCCTCCCCTTTGGTCGTGGATGGACTCCTCTTTAGTCTTATTCATGTCTTGGGATGCCGCATAAACACACGTGAAAACGCTAACGTGATAGCATTAATATAGTATGCTGAAAATAGTAAGTAGTCGTGTAGAAGCAGGCGGACGGTGCATTTGTGGGCAAAACTATCCCCGCCACCACGCAGAGTGGTGACGGGGTGAAGGCGCAGCGGCATTATGCTGGTGGGGGTTGCGGTTAAGACTTTTGCGATTTGCAGTCTTAGTTTTGTCACATATTTCTCACTTCATCACGGATGGCGGCGATGATGTAGCCCTTTCCTTTGCTCTTCTTCCGTGCTCTGTGCGTCACGTCTTGAACTATTTGCAATGCGCATGGGTGTTCCATCAATCGTTTTAGCAGCTCTTTGTGTGCGGATAGTTCCCGGTATGTAAAGCCGCCATCGCATATTAGATATGTCTTTATGTTCTTTTCGAGGAACACATCTATTTGGTTTTCTGCTTCGTTTTTCGCTTCAATTGGTTTTGGTTTTGGCTTGGTGATTAGTTGTATTTTCACTACCTTTTTCCCTTCTCTCACTCTTTCATAGTCTAATTGAATTGATGTTTTTTCAGTGATTTCCTTGCAGGCAGGTGCTATTACTTTTTTGATGAAGTCTGCGGTTTGGTTATATTTGTCGGCGACTCCCATCACGTCTTTGAGCCAACCAATGGTGTAGTCTTTTGGTGCTCGCTGTCCGTACATCAGCATGAAAAGGCGGACGGATGAGGGGAGCCGCATAGCCATAGCCGCTTCCAGGTCATAACGAGTGAAGCCATGGGTGAAGTCAAAAAGGCAATCCAAAAAATACCCGTACACTGTGAAAGTCAAGTTGCCACGGTTCACCTCATGGATGACATTGTAGATGATTGATGAGCAGCGCCATTGGTTGGTATCGGAGTCATAGAACTGCATTACCCTACGGCACAGTCTTATCGCTCCTTCCCTCACATCTTCGTAGTGGTTTGAGCCATCAGTTAGCACATACCTCATTGGTATGGTAATAGTAACGTCATCACAGTGTTTTTTGAACCGCCTTAAGTTCTTGGCAATGTAGACGTCTTTTAATTGCGCCTGGGCATACTCTACAATCTTCACTATTATGCGAAGCTCATACAGTGACAATGCGCCCTTGGCGCACGTCACTATCCATGATTGTTTTAGTTCCATTTGATATTTTTGTCTGTTTTTGTCATTAATATCCCAGTCTTTGTATAAATGTCGCCGAGACTAAGAACTTGATGAGCGAGTTGGTTACGGTCTGTTAGTGTGTCGTTGCCGGCAAGTACCTTCCACAGCTGATTGGTGCAAAGCATTACACACTGGCAATAGCAGTCACCACCAATTGACCACATTTTTACCCTCACCAAGCCGTTTGATAGCTTGGTGAGTTCAAAGTTCTTTCTAATTTTCATTTCCATAGTCTTGATGTTAACCTATTGATATGTGTATATAATTTGAAGTGATGAAGATATTTCTTTTTGCCAACGCTTCATTGATTAGTTTGATGTACTTGTTGTCCATGCTATTAAAATGCCAAATTCTATCCATGTGCATATTGCGCAGGTCGAACAAATAATCTAAAAGTGCCTGCAAACATATTGAATACTCGTCATCGGTGGTTTGTTCTAACACCTCTTTTGAAACTTCCTCTTGAATTCTGGCAACGTATTCCCAGAGGCTCTGTGTTTTAATGTCTTGTTTCATAATGGTAAATTTTAGTGGTTGATAAATAACTTCTGCAAAGGTAGTGAGATTAAGACAAATAACACAAAAAGTCTTAGTAAACTATCTGTAAAAGTATTGCTATATGTTAAATTACTGAAAGTTAGGTTTGTTTTACTGTCATTTTGTCTAATTTTGCACACGGCAGCGTTAGTGTGCTGCTGTCATCAAAATACTAATATTCAATCATTACAACTATGGCAAAAGGAAACATGATGCTTGGTTACTCCCGTGGTTCTGTCGGTGATGTAACATTTTCAAGGCTTAAGGGTCAACAGATTGCGAAAGCACGTAACCGCAACCCAAACAACCCTAAAACTAAAACACAGATGATGCAAAGGTCTCTGTTTGTGAGCGCAACAAAGTTCTACCAGCAGGCAAGAGCAAAGTTCTTCCAGTTTGCGTTCGAGGACAAAAAGTACCATGAAAGCGACTTCAATGCGTTCATGCGTCACAATGTGAAGAACGGCACGAACATGAGTCAGGAAGCCGTACAGGCTTACAATTACCCCGCTTTGGGTATGTGGGCTCTTTCAAAAGGGTCGCTTCAGCCGTTTGAGCAGACCGCAGTTGGCAATACATTCCGTGCCAACACTGGCATTGTAGTGCCGCAGGATTACGACATACCAACCACTGTTGGCGCATTGTCCGCAACCCTCATTCAGTCAAATCGCTTCCAGCCTGGCGATATGCTGACAATGGTGAACTACGGTTTCACAAGGGTGGGTGAAGCCCCAGTACCTGCGCTTGCTCCGCTCAACGATGACTATATGACGTATTTCACTTATAAACAAATGGTCATCAACACCGACAGCACAGATGCCCTCACCAAGTACGATTTGGGCGTTTACGTGGACGGAACTACCCATGTGCTGTATATTACCAGTACGGGAGAGGTGTACGATGAAAGATACGTTGCCGTCTGCCTCATTCACAGCCGTCAGACTGCCAATGGGCTGTTGGTAAGCGACAGTGTGCTGCTTCCGTCTGCTCTGTTTGATACAGCCGTTAAGGCGTGTGCTGATGACGCATACATACAGCAGGTTCTTAACGCATGGGGCGCAACTGAAGAAGCTATACTGTCACCACGCTCGGTCGTGTAGCGGTGGCACCGTCATCGCCCATGACCGCTACAATGTTAGTAACATTGCCGTGGACACCACAGCGTGGCTCTTTCATCAAGATTAATAGTGGTGAAAGTGTAAAAGGAAAGTCATTCACCGTCACTATTGATGATATGGGTTATGAAGGCACACTTGTTGTAGGTCAAACGTTCTGGGAAGACCCTATGGGTGCAGGTCTTACTATATATAACATTACTGATACAAACGAGATAGTTGTGGACAAAAAGGGCGATTGCCCTGACATTGGAAGCATCAAACTAAAGATTGACGGTGTTGATGTGCCCATTACACTAAAGTCGTAAATTAATATGCTACGTTTTTGTAAAATAACTGTTGAGCAAGTCTGTCAGTTGGTGATATATCTTGCCAAGGTCGTCGCAAAGATATTCACCTCTAAGACTTCGTAACTGCTTTGTTTTTGTTAGTTTTCTGCAATCTTCTTTCCGCTTCTGTCCGTGATGGATGGGGGCGGATTTTTTGTGTACTCAAACGGCAGCACCTAAGCGACCATGGGCGGCGGTAGTTACGGGCTACGCTGCGGCGTGCCGCCTTGCTAAGTCCGCCCGAAGCGTAACGGATGGCTCACCAGGTAGGCGGCGGAGGATGGCGGCGGAGATGGGCGGCGGAGATGGGCGGCGGAGGTAGGCGGCGGAGGTAGGCGGCGGAGGAGGGCGGCGGAGGTAGGCGGCGGAGGTAGGCAGCGCACGGCAGCACACGGCAGCACACGGCAGCACACGGCGCACGGCAGCAGGCGGCAGGGTGGTAGGTGAAGGGGCAACAGTGCAAGGAGGGAGGCAGGCAGGCAGGGGGAACAGTGCAAGGAGGTGGAAAAAATGTGGTTAGGGTAATAGTGCACGGAGGGGGGACGGATGCAAAGACGCCGAGGGGGGCGGGCGTAGAGCGCGGAGGAAGAAAAGGTAAAAGGCGGTTGAGCGTAGGCAGCGTAGAACGCCGGCAAACGGAAGCCCCCTTTTTTTTTGCGGCGGATGGAACTGCGGAAGAGCGGCGGAGCCGCTTTTGTGGCGGTTCGGCCGCCACAAAAAAAAAAGGGGCTGGAGGGCAGACGGCGGGCGGAGCTGCCGCAGCGACCCGCCTTTTATCTTTTCTTGCGGAGTGCTCGGAGCCTGCCCTCCTCGGCGTATTGGCATTGGTTCCAACTCCGTGCGCTTTATCCCTAACCTCTTTTTTTCCGTCTCCTTGCGCGTTACCCCTGCCTGCCTGCCAGTCTCCTTGCGCGTTGCCCCGGTTCATCGCCTACCTCCCTGCCGCCTGCTGCCGTGCGCCGTGTGCTGCCGTGTGCTGCCGTGTGCTGCCGTGCGCT
>SFFY01000083.1 GCA_004556745.1 Bacteroidales bacterium
ACATCTCCTAAATGCGGAAACTGCATGAGAAAAGAAAACGTCCTCTAACTTGGAAGCTCGCTTGAAAGCGTGAACAAGCCGAAGCCCCACAAAAGAAGTATGCCCGTATATGCCTATCCGACTTGTTCGGACAGACACATACAGGCATTCTTCTCCGGCTTCGGCGGTACGGACAGCCTTTTGTGGCTCACTCGTGAGCGGCAAGTGGTTGGCTGTACCTATCTCAATTCCGCTTTCAACAAAATGAAAAAGAGACAGAGGGAACAGACTGAAAGCGTGAAAAGCCGAAGCCCCACAAGAGAAGTGTGTCCGTATATGCCTATCCGACTTGTTCGGACAGACACATACGGACATTCTTCTTCGGCCTCGGCGGTACGGACAACCTTTTGTGGCTCACCTGTGAGCGGCAAGTGGTTGGCTGTACCTATCTCAGTTCCGCTTTCATCAATGAACAAAAGGCGCAAGTGGTAAAGGCGGCTGTGCCGTAAGAAAGAGAATCCGCACATCCATCGTCAAACCCTCGGTTTGATGCGGATATGCGGACTTTCTTTCAGCCATGCCGCCAGTGCCGATGACCGGCCCTTACCACGTAAGGGGTGAATCATCAGCACGGTTTCACTTGCGCCAAGAGGAACAACAAAAAAAAGAAACGGCAAGCCCCCGTAAAAGTACCTCTCTCGCATAGCCATGAAAGGGTTGTCCGCTTGCCGATTGTCTAAACGAGAGTTTAGGCTTCAAAAGCGGACATTCCTTTCGGATATGCCATAGTAGGAAAGAGGTTGTCTGAACTCGTTTCAGCCAACGCCTTTCCTACATGAAAACTCACTTTTACGGAAGAACAGTAACGAACAGGTCAAGAAATCACGCTCAAAACACAGAAAAATGAGCAATTCCTTGGAGTACCCGAATAAAAAGCGTACCTTTGCATACAGAGTTGTGAGGCGAAGTAAACCACAGAATATCAGTGCACTTGCACTTTCGCTAAATCGTTACCATAAATCCGCAACTCCTTCATTCTAATCTGATACTCAATCAGATATAAGTTTTTTGATTATCCTATGCAAAGATAATCCCTTTTCTTTATAAAAATCGGACAATTATGAAAAAACATCTCTCCGTTTTCTTCAAGTTGCTCTTTGCGGCTTTTGCCTTCGTGATGTTTCCCGTGCGGAGCGCGGCGCAACTTTACGTGGTTGATAACAACTTCCCCGATTCCATCGAAGCCTATGTTATTCAAACTTCAAAGGACACCGGCAAAGCCTATCGCGGCAACACTGCGTTCAAATTCGCTATTGGCGACACCGTGCAGGTTAAGGAACTTATGGCATCCGACTCCCTGTATGCCGAGATTGTGAAAGACGGCAACACTTACTGCATGTTGAGGAGATATCTTATCCTCTCGGACGACAATCCCGAGGGCACGGTAGACGTGCTCGGCGCAGACCGCGACATGAGCAACCACAAGTGGGCAGCGAAGTTCTTCGCTACGTTCACGCCCTACCTGTTTGTTATTCTGCTGCTGCTCGTGGCTATTATTATCGGCGTTTTGCCTTTGAAACTTTGCCCGTCGCTCAAGCGCACCGCGCTCTACGTGCTGCCCGTTGCGATGTTCCTCGTTGCGGCCATTGAAGTAACGGCGTGGCTGGTGATGGGCAGCGACACATTCTGGTGGTGCGACCCCGACCGCTACGGCTTCTTCGGTTCGCTGTTGCGCGTGGTGCCGTTCGTGGTGCTCGTGGCGTGCCAACTGTTCAGCGTATTGCTTTACAAGAACCTTTTAGAGGAATATGTCAAAGAAGACCAGAGCCTTTCGTTCCTGCCGCTGCTTGTTAGCGTGGGTGCTTCCATTCCAGTTGTGATAGTCTTGGCCATCATCTTAGCCATTTGCGGACTCAATAGCATCATGAACGGCGTATGCCTCGCCGCGTTTCTTATCACGCTTATTATCGGAATTGCCTACTCCTCTTACCGCAACGTCAAGGCATTGGGCAAGAGCCTCGGCGGCCTTTTCTCGCTCTTCCTCATCGTTTACGCCATCGGCGCGGTAATTGCCATTTACGGACTGATTGCCGTCATCTTCCAACTCATTATCCAAATCCTTATGGTTTTGGCTGCTATTGCCGCATGTGTTTTTGCTGTCGCTTTCATGAGTTCGTCAAACGGCGGCGGCGGTTCGTCCCAGCAGCCTCCGAGAATATATTATGATAATGACGGAAATGGGCATTATTTTGCAGGTGAGCGCGATAGAGCAAACGAACGCATACGCGAGCGTAAGGAAGGCGAAATGTAACGTAGCCTGTATTATTTCAGGGTTCATTTATATAGTTACGAGTTGACGAGTAAACGAGTAGACGAGACAAGTTACTCATATATATATATATTGTATCGCGTGACATACTTTGTCTTGTTTACTTGTTTACTAGTTTGCACGTTTACTAAAAGGGTAAAATTTTTAACGCCCAACAAAAACAAATCGTGCCGCAATGGAGCTTGTCCATTGCGGCACGATTTTATTGCGTAATAAAGTATGTTGCGATTTAAGCCTTTACGCGGTTAACGTAAGAACCGTCGCGCGTATCCACTTCGATGATTTCGCCTTCGTTGATAAAGAGAGGCACACGTACTTCTACGCCAGTCTCGAGCTTTGCAGGCTTGAGCGTGTTGGTAGCGGTGTCGCCTTTGAGGCCCGGCTCGGTGTAAACAATCTTGAGCTGCGTCTTGACGGGCATTTCAGCGTAGAGAATGGTCTCTGTAGAGGCATCGCTCACAACTTCCACCGTGTCGCCTTCCTTCATGAAGTCCACGCCCGTGATGAGTTCCTTGGCAATGGGAATTTGGTCGAAGGTCTCGTTGTTCATGAAGATGTAGTCAGTGCCTTCCATATAAAGGAACTGATAGGGGCGGCGTTCTACGCGCACGTCTTCGAGGGCTTCGCCGATGTTGAAACGCTTTTCGAGAACGCGACCGCTAACAACGTCTTTCAGCGTTGTGCGCATAATGGTGTTGCCCTTGCCGGGCTTCACGTGCAGGAAGTCGATGCAGAAATACAACTTGCCGTCCATGCGGATGCAGGTGCCTTTCTTGATGTCTTGTGATTTAATCATTGGAATTTATCTGTTTAAGAATATTTTGCGGGTGCAAAATTACGCTTTTTTTCTAAATAATCCGTATATATCATATAGGAAAAACAATAAAAGCGTTTGCGCAAATGGCAGATTTTTATTTATTTTGCGCCGAGTTCAACCGGTAGGGGCGTTTTTTGCGCCCGATAAACCTTCACACGCAATGTTCAGTATTATCTTCACGGCTATTTTCGGCACCGCCGTTGGTTACCTGCTGCGGCGTTTCCGGGGCTTGCAGCGCATCAACATAAGCATCACCCTCACCATCTGCTTGATGCTCTTCTTCCTCGGCGTTTCGGTGGGGGAGAACCGTCTGCTGATGAAAAACTTCTTGTCGTTCGGGTTGCAGGCCGCGCTGATTGCGGGTCTCGGGCTGGCAGGAAGCGTTTTGGCGGCTTGGGCGTTGGAACGCTGGTTTTTCAGAAAGGAGGACGGAAATGCGGAATAGTTTGTTTGTAGTCGGCGCATTTGTGTTGGGCTGCCTGTTCGGCTGGCTCGTGGGCGGTTGGGAGCGGGTGCACGACTGGACCCTCTACCTGCTCTATGCTTTGATGTTCCAAATTGGCGTGAGCGTGGGTTGCAGCGACAACTTGGGAGAGATTATCCGCACCTTCCGCCCCAAGATGCTCCTTATTCCATTGGCCACTGTGGGCGGCACGCTGCTCTTTTCCGCCCTTGCCGCCCTGTGCCTCGCCAAGTGGCGCGTGACGGAATGCCTCGCCGTGGGCAGCGGCATGGGCTACTACTCCCTTTCCTCCATTATCATCACGCAACTCAAGTCGGCATCGCTTGGCACGCAGGTGGCAGCCGAACTTGGCACCATCGCCCTCCTCTCCAACGTGTTCCGCGAGTTGAGTGCCCTGCTGCTCGCACCGTGGATACGCCGCCATTTCGGCCGTCTCGCCCCGATCAGTGCGGCGGGCGTGGCGTCGGTGGACGTGGTGTTGCCCACAATCATCAGGGTGTCGGGCAAGCAGATGATTTCCATTTCGCTCTTCCACGGTATGCTTATCGACATGAGCGTGCCGGTGCTCGTGCCGTTCTTCTGCTCCCTGTGAATTTTGCGCGATTTGCCTAAAAAATGCGCCTTAATAGTAAGAAAAGCGGCGCAATGCTTTGTCGGAATAAAATTAAAGTTTACCTTTGCACCCGAAATCAGAAAAGATTTCTCTTTGGTACCCTGACCGAGTGGCTAGGTAGCGGTCTGCAAAACCGCGTACAGCAGTTCGAATCTGCTGGGTACCTCATGCAAGAAGGAATGTCCGTGCGGACATTCCTTTTTTTGTTTTGGCGGGACACGTAGTTCGTGTCTCGGCAAATTTGCTTATAAACCTGTGCTAACTATCTGCGCAGACCGCCTGCCGTTGCTCCGTGAAAGTTTTTACTGTCACGGATCTAATTTTTTCTGTCCTATAAGA
>SFFY01000084.1 GCA_004556745.1 Bacteroidales bacterium
CAAGATCGAGCCCTTCATGTTAGTTTTCAAACGAGTCAGCAAATGAATTCCGTCAACAAATAATGTTCTGAATAAGGACTTGGATAAAACCCGTAGAACCATCCCATAGAGCAGCAACCTCGCTCGGCAAAAACAGCAAAAACTTTATGCTGGCGGATTCTTCGTTGAGGGAGATATGCTTGAGACATCGGTAGCCATAAGAATGGAACAGAATCATAATCAACATGATCTCAGGCACCGACATTTTTTTGGTCGGTCTGTTCTATGCATTTGGGTGATTGGGGGCAAGGAAACGGAAAGTGACAATAGCCAGGAAAGAGGACTGCGCATCGGAGCTTAAAGATTAGCCCCCACCCCGTCTAACAAAGCCGACGGCAACATCAGCCCCGCCGCATCACACAAGAGATGCGGGGGGGCTGACTTCTTAACATCCGCGGAGCCGCACGCTCAGCCCGTCGAGACCAATCACAAAAAACACCTTGCCGGGCGGCAGACGAGTGTCTCGCAAATTGCGCACTAACGGGAAAAAGCCTACATTCGCACGAGACAAGTTAGTAATAACCAACACAAAATAGACATGCAAAAGATTTTGAACATCAGGACAATGCTCGCTGTCGGCTTCGCGTCAATAGCGGCCTGCGCCGCAGCGCAGCAAGGGGCGCACCCGTATCTAACCCACGACGAACTGCCGAACAGCGTAAAATACCTGCCAACCCCGCCCGACACGTCGGACGCGTCATTCTTTAACGACTGGCTGGTCTACACCCGCGGGCTGGCGACCCGCCCCACCCCGCGCGGGGCGCAAGCCAAGGCAGACGCTGATTACAGCGCAGAATACGTAGCCCGCTACTACTCAGGCGCTATGGGCTTCACCATAAGCCCGGACTCCACGCCCGCCATCTACCATCTCGTGGCCTGCGTGGCATGGACGGGCGGAGACGCCACTTGGCACGCCAAGAACCATTATATGCGCCGCCGACCGTTCATGGTCATGAGGCAGGGCACCATGACGCCCGACCACGAGGAGGGCCTCTCGCGCAACGGCTCATACCCGTCGGGCCACACCGCCACGGGCTGGAGCGTGGCCCTCGTGCTGGCGGAGCTGAACCCCGACGCGCAAGACTCAATCTTATCCCTGGGCTACGCCTACGGGCAGAGCCGCACCATTGTGGGCGCGCACTGGCAGAGCGACGTTGACGCGGGCCGCGTGGTAGGATCGGCCGCCGTGGCGCGCATGCACGCCTCGCCCGAGTTCCAGGCCGACATGGCGGCGGCCAAGGCCGAGTTTGCCAAGAAGATGGGCAAAACTGTCGCAAAACCCGACCTGAGGAAGAACAAGAGAAGGATGAGGTAAAAAAAGAACCTTACGGCGGACGGGGTCTGCTCCGTCGGCGGAGCTGGCAAATAAAAGTTCTCGCCCAAGGATTTAAACATAAAATCATGAGGCCGGCTTGCTATGATAAGCAAGCCGGCCTCTTTATGTCTCTTCACGCCGCATAGCCGCATATACGAGCTTAAAAGAGCTCAATGGAACGTGAGTATAGGCATTGCCAGAATAACGCTAAAAAAGCACACTGAGACGAAAGATGAGCCGCATCGCCACATGAGCCGAATGAACCGTGGGGAGATACCGTAACGCAAAGCCGAACAGAATAACCAGGACAAGTCATTCACAAAAAACGTAAATTAAACACCGCAGGCCTCCGAAGATAATAATTATACGATTGATGACCTGTCAGAAAAAAAGATGAACACGACCAAGCCACAAATATGACATTTAAGAGCAACAATTTCATCACATTATGCAAAGATTTCATATATTTGTAGCATAACAGAAAACGAACGCAATGAGGCTCATAGCAATAAGTTGGCCATCATTCTTCAAAGAGGAGGCGAGCATCATAAACGCCCTTTTTGAGCAGGGTCTGTCTGTGCTGCACATACGCAAACCGGAGGCAAGCGAGGCGGATGTGGAGAAACTCGTGGCGCACATAAGGCCCGAGTTCCACGACCGTCTCACCATGCACTATTTTGCCGACCTTGCCGAGAGGCTTGAGCTGGGCGGATACCATCTGAGCCATGGCCACGCACCAGCGCCGGACGAGTGGGAAGGCCGCCTGAGCGCATCGTGCCATTCACTCACCGAGGTGCAGACCATGCTAAGCAAGACCGACTACGTGTTCCTCAGCCCTGTGTTTGACAGCATATCGAAACACGAGTATAAGTCTGGCTTCAGCACAGATGAACTTATCAAGGCGCACGACCGCGGCATAATAGACCGCCGCGTGGTGGCGTTGGGCGGCGTGACGCCTGAGTCGATGCCCTACGTAAGCGAGATGGGCTTCGGTGGCGCGGCTGTGCTTGGCGGGCTGTGGGGAGACCTGGACTATGAGACTGTCATGGGCAACTATTGGGCGTTCCTCAACTGCGAGATGATGTGTAAGGCGAACGCGGTTTAAGCACTCCTATTCGGAGCGGCAGCGACAAAAATATAAAGGGCGCGGCGACCATCACTATGAATGGCCGCCGCGCTTTTTTCATAACTTGTCGTGCGACAAAATGTGGGACTAAAGAGCGTTTCTATCTATACAGCCAATGGTTGTTCTCGATCATGATGTCATAGTAACGATCCTTGACCGCTGCGTCGCACTTGCGGGTGAACTGCCCTGGCGTGAATGGCCTCTCGGCAATGTCGGCGCAATGGCGGAACCAGTCGAAGTGGTCTATGCGGCAGTCCGCCCCGCAAATGAACCTCAGCTCGCAACCGCGGCACGGGCTCAGATATTTGACCTTAGAGAGTTCCCTGCCCTTCGCTGCGGTTCTCATTATGGTCTCCATGTCGGTCTTCCTCACGTTGAATAGAGGCTTGACCATGTTCACCTTTCCGCAGAGGTAAATATTGCCGTCTGATGACACCGTAAGGTGCCCGAACGTGCACCAGCAGTCTTTCACGACCCTGTTCTGCTGATTGAAAATGAAATTCTCAGCGTACAAGTCTCCCAAATCGGCGTTGGAGACCTCTTGCATAAAGTCAAAATAACGCTTATGCTGCTCTTTCGTCAGATGCAAGTTGCGCCCATCCATTATGTCGGACGTGTACTTGAACTCGAGCGGCAGTCCTTGGTACTTATCAAGCATCGCACGCTTGAAAGAGAGAAAATCCTCCTTATGGTCGAACAAGTTCTCGTCATACCACGGCGTGACGGCCACCACGACCTTGACGCCGTGGCGCAGGAAACTGTCGACGGCGTCGACTGACTTCTTGAAGTTTCCCGCACCGCGCACCTTGGCGTTCGAAGCCTCATCATACCCGTCGATGCTCACCTGGGCGGAGGCGAGGAACGGGGCTAAATCGCTCACCATCTGTTCCGTCCATAGCGTGCCGTTGGTCATCACGTTGATGCTTAGGCCGAGTTCGTGGGCGTAACGGATGATTGCTGGCAAATCTGACCTGACAGCTATCTCGCCGCCCGAGAATATCACAATCTTGCCGTCGCAGGCGGCAAAACTCTTGAGAACCGACTCTATTTCGGTAGTCGTCAGCTCATTCTCCCTCTTCACGCCGCTGAACATGTAGCAGTGTTTGCAACGGAGGTTGCAAGCGTTGGTAAGGTAGAAGTGGAGCTGCAAGTCCCCTTTGATCTTTGAGGGGCGGCTCTCGGTGAAGTGCTTGGCCTCTATCTGGATGAGAACAGCCTTCGCGTCATCCGTCGGTATAGTGGTTTTCGTGAGAGCCTCGCCGAGCGTGTAATCCTGAAGCAGGTTATAAAAATCATGCTGTGCATCGTTGTCAAGAACCACGTAGTTGCAACACTCGGGTGCGCAGACTATCCACTTGCCTTTGTGGCGCACATGGGTAGTCTCGACGGGTAGGCAGAACCTAGTCTCGAGAGGAATGTGCTTGTTAACCTTCATAACGGTTAAAACATAAAAAAGCGCGAAGCACGCGCAATGACGGCTCCGCGCATATTAGGTTAACAACTACGATGACTGCCTTACGCAGCACCAAACAGTCTCTCCATAGTTAGTGTTAACATTGCATTGAGTAAAACAACCGTAGTCAACGCTACCCGGCTGCTCCTCACGCTTTTTTACCTCATAAGAAATATCCATATTCCTAGGACCTCCTTGTACCTCACCCAGTTCCCAAGTGAGGCGTTACAAAAAAAGAAACGTGGAACTGTGCGCCCACGTGTAATTTGGAGGTCCTAGGAAAACCTTGAGTACAGGTATGGAACAGCAGTCCCACGCGTTTAGCGTGAGAACCGCTATGCGAATCCTTGTACTCATTTTTGAAAATTTCCTATGTTTCCAAATTACAAGACGAGCATAACGCTTCTTAAATAGGGTCCACTGAATAACCATAAAAGTCTAAAAATCAACGAATTAATAACAACAAACAGGGCGTTTTTAACGTATAGACGGGTAAAATGAATAGTTAAAACACATCCAGATGAGGTATTATTCGCAGGGACACCAGCTCACCATTGAAGAATTTAAGGGAGCACTCAGCAGGCTGCCCTCGGGGACTCGTTGCCATGGGACAGAATAGAGAAAGTCTACGTGTCAAAACTAAAGAACGAAAAGACAGGCGCCGGCAACCTCCCCGCCCGGGTCGTGATAGGCGCATTGATAATAAAGCACAAGATGAACCTGTCTGACAAAGAGACGATAGAGATAATCCGCGAGAACCCGTACATGCAGTACATGCTCGGGATGTCAGAATATTCGGACCGCAACGTCTTCGACCCGAGCCTTTTTGTGAGTATCCGCAAACGTCTGGGCGTCGACGACTTTAACAAGTTCACCGAGTGCCTGCTGTCAGCCCCGCGCGGCGATGCCCAAAACGACGAAAGTGATGAGACCGAGGGGGACGCGGCACACAATGGGACTCTGAAAGTGGATGCGACATGTTGCGACGCGGAGGTCCGCTACCCGACAGACATGGACTTGCTGCATGACGGGCTGGTGGCCGTCGAACGCTTTCTGGACAGGTTTTGCGTGGCAGCCTCATTGCCGCGCCCGAGAACAAATTTCGACGCGGCGCACGCCAAGTATTGCTCCGTCATCAAGAAGAAAGTGAAACAAAAGAAGCAACTGCGGTCATGCATGGAATACTTGATACACAGGCTGTTAAGCAACATATCGCTAACGTGGGAGACAATAGGCAAAGGGAAGTCCGACGCCCTGCAACGGATGAGACGGCGTGACGTGAACCTCTTCCTGACCACCATCAGGATGTGCGACCAGCAGAAATGGATGTTCACCAACGGCGTGCACCGGCACATGGAGAGGATAGTGAGCATCTTCCAGCCGCACATCAGGCCGATAGTCAGGGGGAAGGCAAAGGCAAAGGTGGAATTTGGGGCAAAGATTGGCGCGGCGATTGTGGACGGCTACACGTTCATCGACCACCATGGCTGGTCGGCATACAACGAGGCCGAGGACTTGCTCCCGCACCTGCGAGCGTACAAAAGGCGGTACGGATGCCTGCCCGAAGTTTTGGAGGCCGACCGCATCTACCTCAACAGGCGGAACAGACGCATCCTCCACTTGCTCAAAATAAAGATTGGCGGTCATCCTCTCGGCAGGCCGAGCAAAAATGAGGCGGACAACAGGCTGATTGCCAAATACATTGGGGAAAGGAACGAGATAGAGGCGACATTCGGGACGGGCAAGCGGGTTTACAAAGCGGACGACATCCGCGCAAAGCTGCCGGACACGGGGGCGGCATGGGTTGGGGCGTGCTTCTTTGTCAAAAACGTAATGAAGTTCCTTAGAGAACTTTATTTTGCCCTTATCCGAGCGCTCGAAATCCACTTCTTACAATCAAGTTTTCTCAACTTTAGGCTCATCCTTGCTCCAACACGCTACTCTGCACAATTTT
>SFFY01000009.1 GCA_004556745.1 Bacteroidales bacterium
ACCGTGATGCGGCACATCACGGGAATCATTCCGTTCTTTTTCGGCGCGTTGCGCTTGAGGTAGAACAACACCCTGAAAGTGCTTCTGCTCATACTCTACGTTTTTTAATTGCAAAATTAGTTTCTGTAGAGCTGAAAGGCTGTAAGCAAACCGCAGCACATCGGCGCAATCGCATCCGCTTCATGTCTTTTTCGTCCTTTTCCCGCAGGCAACATCAGATATTACCCTAACTTTACCTCCCGAAACGCTGTATTCCGATAGTTTACAGCCATTTCCTCACGGTCTTTTCAGACCTCTTCGACAGCGAAAAGAGTAACGGGATAGTAACGAAACTCTTGCTTCAACTGACTTTTTGTGGCATCTGTTGTCTTCACAGAAAATCCAACTAAATCAATTAATCCGCTCATTCTCACAGATTTTTCATCATTCTGCCCTCATTCTCAGTTTTTTGTTGTATCTTTTGCAAAGATAGTGCAAGGCGAGCGCAATAAGTTCACTTAATTGCCGAGCCGCAGCCTATCTTATGCAAATGTAGTGCAAAAAAGCAATTTCGTCACGTTTCTTAGTATAAAAATGCCGCGCGGGGCATCAGGAGAATTTGTGCACTGTGCGAAACGCCCGTTCCACCCGTAAACCTTTATTCGTTCCAGAACTCCCAAGACGCCAGCGCCTGCAAATGGAGCATTTCCAGCCCGTTCTTCACCACCGCGCCCTGTGCCCTACCCCGCCGCAAGAACTCCGTTTCGAGGGGATTATATACAAGGTCGTACAGTAAGTGTTCGGGCGTGAGCGATGCGTAAGGTATTGGCGGGCAAGAAGTAACATTGGGATGCATACCTAAGGGCGTACAATTCACGATGACCGTGAAGCGGCGCAGCAACTCGGGCGTGAGTTCTTCGTACGTATAGCCCCCGGGACGCTTCGTGCGGCTCACCGAAACGGGGCGCACATTCAGGCTGCGCAGTCCGGCAAGAACGGCTTTCGATGCGCCGCCCGTGCCCAGCACCAAAGCATCGGTGTGGACCTCTGCCCGCAGCAACGGGCGAATGGACTGGGTGAAACCGATGATATCAGAGTTATAGCCTTTAAGCCAAGGCGTACCGTCTGCACGGCGATGCACGCGCACCACATTTACCGCACCGATGGTCTGCGCCTCCAGCGAAAGCGCGTCGAGCAGCGGCAGGACTTCTTCTTTATATGGTATCGTAACGTTCAGCCCGCGCAGTTCAGGCACATCGCGCAGCAGTTGCGGCAACGCGCCGATGCTGTTTAATTCATAATTATCATAAACAGCATCGATGCCCTCGCGCTCAAACTTTTCCTTGAAAAAGGCGGCGGAAAAACTATGGCCGAGCGGGCGGCCTATCAGTCCGAACTTCTGCATCTTAGTTACTGTTATTTGCAAGCCGTATAAAGCGTGCTCAATCCAAACGTGAAGCGGCGGAACGCGACATCGCGGTAGCCCACGCGACGCAGGGTTTCGGCCATCACCTCGCCCTGTGGAAAGGCTTCCATCGTAGCGGGGAGGTAAGAATAGGCCTTTTTGTCGTGCGAAATAATCCTGCCTACCGTCGGCATCAACACGTGGGAGTAAAGCCAAAACCCTTGCTTCATCGGGAAGCGTGCGGGAGCGGTAAGTTCTATAATAACCAAGCGGCCGCCGGGACGCAGCACGCGGAGCATTTCGCCAAGCCCCTTGTCGAGGTCCTCGAAATTGCGAATGCCGTATGCCACCGTGACGGCATCGAAACTGTTGTCGGGAAAACTCAGATGCAGGCAGTCTTCCTTGGCAAACGTGATGGGCAAAGCCTCGCCCAGCGTCCTCAACTTTTCGCGCGCCACTTGCAGCATGCCGTCGGAGAGGTCGATGCCCACAAGACTTTCAGGCTGCAGCATCTGCGCGGCGAGCAGGGCGAAGTCGCCGGTTCCCGTCGCCACGTCCAGCATGCGCTTCGGCGCATAAGGCATCAGGCTCTCGATAGCTGTGCGCCGCCAGCGGCGGTCAATGCCAAACGAAAGCGTATGATTGAGCAAATCGTAGGAGGGCGCGATGTTGTCGAACATCTGCTCCACCTGCTTGCCCTTAGCCTCGTTGTCGTTGTAGGGCTTTATGGTTTCTTGTTTGTAGGTCATGGTTTCTTCTCAGATTCCCAATATGTAAATATGTAGATAAATGGACGGTTTTAATAATTCAGGCGGGCTGAAATGTCGTGCAAACGAGGGCAACTGGGCTTACAGCCCACCCCAATGACGTAAACGGCAATATTGTGGTCTTTAACTAAGCACAAACAACCCTTGCGCGTCCTTTTCCAAATTGTCCGCAAGGCGCAGGCCGTTGAGCCAACTATCGGCGGGCATGCGCTTCTTGCCCGCAGGCTGCAGGTCGCGGATAATGAGGAAACCGTCGGAGAGGGCGAGTTTCAATACCTTATGCCCGTCGGTCACAAGAGTGCCGGGCGCATAGGCATGGGCGGAAAATTCTTTTTCGGTGCGGAATAGTTTTATAGCCAACGGCTTGCCGCCGATGCTCGCTTCGAACCACGCGGCAGGATATGGCGAGAGACCGCGCACGAAGTCGTAGGCACGCTTCACGCCGAGGGCAGTGTCGAGGCGGCAGGTTTCCTTAAATATCTTCGGGGCGGGGCGCAGGGGTTCGTCAGTCATCATCTCCTCTTGCGGAATTGCTTGCACGTTGCCTGCCAATATCATGTCTACGGTTTCTGCCACCACGTCCGCTCCGATTTCCATAAGGCGGTCGTGCACATCGCCAGCCGTGTCGGTATCGGATATGGGGACAGGCACGCGGCGGATAACGCGGCCAGTGTCGATGTCGTGGTCTAGAAAGAATGTCGTCACGCCCGTTTCCGTTTCGCCGTTGATCACAGCCCAGTTGATGGGCGCGGCGCCGCGATACTGCGGCAGAAGGGCGGCGTGGAGGTTGAACGTGCCGAGGCGCGGGCGGTTCCACACAACTTCGGGCAGCATTCTGAATGCTACCACGATTTGCAAATCGGGCTGCAAGGCGTCGAGGGCTGCGAGGAAGGTTTCATCTTTGAGTTTCTCGGGCTGCAGCACGGGCAAGCCCTTTTGTAGGGCATATTGCTTGACGGGCGAAGCTTGCAGCGTGTTTTGATGCCGCCCTACGGGCTTGTCAGGCATCGTGATAACGCCAACCACGTTGTAGCCGCCGCTTACAAGTTTGTCGAGCGCGGCAACGGCGAAGTCGGGCGTGCCCATATATACAATGCGAAGTTCTTTCTTGTCCATATTTATATTATTCTTCTGAAAAATCTTTTATGATTTGCCGATACAGGGAATAAAGGCGCGTTTTGGAAACGAAGCCCTCGAAATGCCCTTCGGAATTTACGACGGGCAGGGTCGCGGCTGCGACGCTCTGGAACTTATCCATGACAGACTGCATCGAGTCGTCGGTGCGCAGCAACAGCGTGGGCTTTTGCATGAGTTGCTCTGCCTTGTACATGCGATATAATTCGCTGCGGAAGATAATCTTGCGCAGGCTGTTCACGTTGATAATGCCGATGAGGTTGCCCTTGATGTCGGTCACGGCGAAATGGATAGCCTTTACTTTCGATACGACTTGCACGATTTGCCCGAGGTTCATATCGGGCGAAATGCGCGGACGGTCGCGCTCTATCACAGCATCGAGCGACATAAGCGTAAGCACAGAGCGGTCTTTATGGTGGGTGAGCAACTCTCCCTTGCGGGCAAGGCGCATGGAATAGATGCTGTGCGGCTCGAACGTATGGATCGTGAGATAAGAAGCGGCGGAGACAATCATCAGAGGCAGGAAAAGGTCATATCCACCCGTGAGTTCGGCGATGAGAAAGACGCCCGTGAGCGGTGCATGGAACACGCCGCTCATCACGCCCGCCATGCCGAGCAGGGCATAGTTTGTCTCGGGAATGTGAATGCCGAAAGGCAGGAATTGGTTCCAGACAGAAGAGAAGGCAAAGCCGCCGATGCAGCCGAGGAAGAGGCTCGGGGCAAACGTACCGCCGCACCCGCCGCCGCCGTTGGTGGCCGTGGTGGCAAATACTTTGAGCAAAATGATGAGTCCGAGGTACGGCAGCAGCCAGTCGGTGTGGCCGTAGAAGAACGAGTTGTTCATCACCGATTCGGCGTTGCTCCCGGCGAGGAGCGTGGAGATAGTGCCGTAGCCTTCGCCGTAGAGCGGCGGGAAAAGGAAGATGAGCAAGGCCAGCGTGCCGCCGCCCAAGGCGAGGCGCGGCCAAAGTCCGCCGATCCGCCCGAACACCTGCTCGAAAGCGTTCATCGTGCGGGTGAAATAGAGGGAAATCAGTCCGCAGAACACACCGAGGAGAATGGAAGAGGGTATGCGCTCCACACGGAATGCCTCGTCCATGCGAAAGGCAAACATGGCCTCGGTGCCTGTAAGGGCGTAAGTGACGCAGGTAGCCGTGAGGCACGACACGAGCAGGGGCAAGAGCGATGCCATCGTCAAGTCGAGCATCAGCACTTCAAGGGTAAACACGAGGCCGGCTATGGGTGCTTTGAATATGCCCGCCACCGCGCCCGACGCGCCGCAGCCTATGAGGAGCATGAGGCTTTTGTGGTCGAGGTGGAAGGCTTTGCCGATGCGGGAGCCTATGGCAGAGCCTGTGAGCACGATGGGCGACTCTGCTCCGACGCTGCCGCCGAAACCGATGGTCAAGGCAGACGCCACGACGCTCGACCAGCAGTTGTGGCGCTTAATCTTACCTTGTCCGCGCGAGATGGCATAAAGGATTTTCGTGACGCCATGGCTGATGTCGTCGCGCACCACGTATTTAATGAATAAGGCTGTTAGGAAGATGCCCACGACTGGGTAAACCAGCAGCAACTGGTTGGCGCTGGTGATGTCGAAACGTCCGATGAGCAGGTGCTCTATGTTGGCGATGAGCCATTTAAGGATTTGTGCAGCGAGTGCCGCACCGATGCCGACGAAGAAACTGAGCAGCAAGATGAACTGCCGCTGCGTGAGATGCCGTTCCGTCCAAACAAGAAAGGGCGTCAAAGGGGAATGGTTGTGCTTGCCTTGGGGCATATATATTATATGTATAGGGTAAACGAGTGAACAAGTAAACAAGCAGACGAGTTTTGATGCGAAAAACAATTAACTGTAATCTGTCTCGTTTACTTGTTTACTCGTATACTTGTCTACTAAAATTATTATTCTCTCAAAATCTTCACCGTGCCGTCTGTGCCGAGTTTTACTACGGACGACGGGCGGGCGGGTGCTTTCTCGTCGCGGCGCGAGCGCACCACGTAGTCGACCAGCGCCAGCAAATCGGGATTGATATCGTCGAAGCACGCCGGCGATGCCTCGCCGCTGAAATTGGCAGAGGTGCTCACAACGGCGCGCTTGAACCTGCGGCAGAGTTCGTGGCTGAACGCTTCGCGGGTCACGCGCAAGGCCGCACTGCCGTCGGCGGCGAGCAACGAGGGGGCCAGGTTGCGCACGCAGTCGAACACTACGGTGAGCGGACGCTCCGCAAGTTCCATCATGTCCCAAGCCACATCGGGCACGTCGGGCACGTAAAACTGCACCTTTGCCTCGCTGTCTACCAGCGAAATAAGGGCTTTGGAGTCGCTCCGCCGCTTTATCTCGAACACGCGGCGCACCGCCTCGTCGTTGGCAGCATCGCAGCCGATGCCCCAAATGGTGTCGGTTGGATAGACTATGATGCCGCCGGCGTTCATCACGCGAACGGCCTCTGCCACGTCCGCCCGCTCTTCGGGCGTGAGGGGGCGCAGGTCTCGCGCATCGGGCATTTCTTCATCGCGCCGCTCAAAAAGGGCGGCTTCCTCGCTCATCGCTGCGCCCTGCTTCGGGGCTTTCGCATCGCGCCCTTGGCGCGTGGTTTTTCTCATATTTCAGATGCTTGAAAGTGTCTTGCAAATTTAGCAAATATTCCTAAAAATCTTAATTGTCTTACTTGCAAACCGCCTTTTCCGCTTGCAGAAAGCCCAATTTTTCGAGAAATATATTCCGAAAAGGCACACTAAAAGCCGCCAAAAGGAGTTTACAAGAAAAAAATCGTACCTTTGCTGCTAAGAAACTTAGATTTTTGCGATGTCGCGCCCGATATTGTCCATTTCAAAACTCCTGATTTTATTTTGCACGCTCTCGGTGCTCTCGGCCTGCGGAGGCCCTGAAAAGAGCATCAAGCGCGGCGATGCGGCCCTTGCGCTCGGCGAATACTGCGAGGCGGCGGGGCAATATCGCCGTGCCTACACGCGCACGCCGAACAAGGAGCGCGAAAAGCGAGGCGCCATTGCCCTCAAAATGGGCGAGGCATTCCGCCGCTACGGCAACGTGGCTCGGGCGGCAGGCGCTTACCGCAACGCGGTGCGCTATGGCTACACCGACACGATTACCTGCCTGCGCCTCGGCGAAATGCTGCTGATGCAGAACGATTACAAGGGGGCAGAAAAGGCGTTCTCTGATTATTTGGAAAAATTTCCCGGCGACAGCACTGCCTTGCTCGGGCTGCAATCCTGCCGCATCGCGCCGGAGATGAAGCAGCGCGGCTCTGCCTATACCGTGAAAGCAATGCCGCTCTTCAACGGTACGCGCTCGGACTACGCCCCTGCCTTTATGGGACAGGAGGCCAAGCAGATTTATTTCACCACCACGCGCCAGCAGGTGACGGGCGACGAGATAAGCGGCATTACGGGCATGAAAAACGGCGACATCTTCTTTTCCTCGCTCGACGAAAAGGGAAAATGGAAAGCGCCGGAGCAGGTGAAGGGCGTGAACACTGATTTCGACGAAGGAGCATGCGCCTTTTCGGCCGACGGCAAAACGATGTATCTCACCGTATGCCGCACCGATCCGCAATATCCCCGTATGGCGGAAATATGGACTTCCGACCGCGCCGACGCGGCGTGGGGCAAGCCCGAGGCTTTGAAAATCACCGCCGACACACTCTCCTCTTACGCCCACCCTGCCCCGTCGCCCGACGGCCGCTGGCTCTATTTCACCTCCGACATGCCGGGCGGAATGGGCGGCCTCGACCTTTGGCGCGCCAGCATCACGGGCGGCCACGGCATCGGCACGATTGAAAATCTCGGCCCGTCTATCAACACGGCGGGCGACGAGTGCTTCCCCGCCTTCCGCCCCGACGGCGAACTCTATTTCTCCAGCAACGGGCGCGGCGGCATGGGCGGACTCGACCTTTACCGCGCCACAGAGGACACTGTGCGCCACTCGTGGAAAGTGGAGCACCTGCCCGCGCCAATGAACTCCTTTGCCGATGATTTCGGCATCACGTTCGAGGGTTTGCACAACCGAGGTTTCTTCTCCTCCAACCGCACCACGGGCGGACGCGGCTGGGACAAGATTTTCGAGTTTTCTTATCCCGAAGTGCTGCAAACGGTGAAGGGCTGGATATATGAGCAGGACGGCTACGAACTGCCCGAGGCTGTGGTATATATGGTGGGCAGCGACGGCACGAACCAGAAGCTAAGCGTGCTTTCCGACGGCTCTTTCGAGCAGGCGGTGCAGCCTGGCGTGAACTATCTGTTTCTCGCCACCTGCCGGGGCTATCTCAACCACGCCGCATCGCTTACTGCCGACACGGCGGAGGTGGAACGCCAATACGTGCTGCAATTCCCGCTGCCGAGCATCGGCATTCCAGTGCTCGTGCGCAACGTGTTCTACGAATTTGACAAAGCCGACCTCACAGAAAACTCTTGTGAAGCACTCGACCGTCTGACAAAGATGCTGAAAGAAAACCCGAACGTAACCATAGAACTGGCGGCGCATTGCGACTACCGCGGCAACGACGATTACAACCTCGACCTCTCGCAGCGGCGTGCGGAGAGCGTAGTGCGCTATCTCACGGAACACGGCATCGCCCCCGATCGCCTCACGCCCAAAGGCTATGGCGAGGAAATGCCGAAGGTGGTGAACAAAAAACTTACGGAGACTTATCCCTTCTTGCACGAGAACGACACGCTCTCCCTCGACTATATCCTCAAACTCACGCCCGAAGAGCAGGAAATCTGCAACGCGCTGAACCGCCGCACGGAATTCCGCGTGCTGCGCACCACGTACGGGCTGTTTGACGAGGCAGGCAAACTAAAACCGCAGGCTCTTAAGCCAGAGAACCAAGATAACCCGGAAAATCCGGATAATCCGGAAAATCCGGAAAACCCAGAAAACCCCGAGCAACTTGAAGAAGAAATCTACATAGAATAAAGCCAAATATGATTATCCACAAATTCCTCACCCATTTCGGGCGATACCTGCAACTGATGGGGCGCACCTTCTCGCGCCCGGAGCGTATGCGCATGTTTTTCAAGCAGTATATCAAGGAGATGGCACAACTCGGCGTCGACTCCATCGGCATCGTGCTGCTCATCTCGTTTTTCATCGGCGCGGTCATCTGCATACAGATCAAACTCAATATCCAAAGCGCATGGATGCCGCTTTGGGTGTCGGGCTACGTGACGCGCGAAATTATGCTCCTCGAGTTCTCCTCGTCGATCATGTGCCTCATACTTTCGGGAAAGGTGGGCTCCAACATTGCCTCCGAAATCGGCACCATGCGCACCACGCAACAAATCGATGCCTTGGAAATCATGGGCGTCAACCCCGCCTCGTTCCTCATTCTGCCCAAGGTACTCGGACTGATCACCATCATGCCGCTGCTCGTGATATTCAGCACCGTGAGCGGCATCGTGGGCGCGTATGCCACCGCCTATATCGGCCACATCATCACCGCCACCGACCTCACTTCGGGCATGCAGCACAGTTTCACAGCCTGGTTCTTCTGGATGGGCGTGATTAAGAGCCTCTTCTTCGCCTTTATCATCTCCAGCGTCTCCTCTTACTACGGCTACTCCGTAGAGGGCGGCAGCGTCGAGGTAGGCAAGGCGAGCACCAACGCCGTAGTGTCGTGCTCGATGCTTATTCTCTTTTCCGACCTCTTCCTCACGCAGTTGCTCTCCTAACCCACTTATCCATTATGATTGAAATCAAAGACATACATAAATCCTTTGAGGACAAGGAAGTGCTCAAAGGCATCAGTTCTACCTTCGAGAACGGCAAGACAAGCCTTATTATCGGCCAGAGCGGCTCGGGAAAAACTGTGCTGATGAAGTGCATCGTGGGACTTTTTGAACCGACAGAGGGCGACGTGCTATATGATGGGCGCAGTTTCATGAGCATGACGAAACGCGAGCGTGCCCTCCTGCGCCGCGAGATGGGCATGATATTCCAAAGCGCCGCGCTGTTCGACTCGATGTCGGTGCTTGAAAACGTGATGTTCCCGCTTGACATGTTCAGCAGCGACTCGTATAAGGAGCGCCGCCGCCGCGCAGAGTTCTGCCTCGACCGCGTCAATCTTAACGGAGCCGGTGACAAGTTCCCGGGCGAAATATCGGGCGGCATGCAGAAACGCGTGGCCATCGCCCGCGCCATAGCCCTCAAGCCGCGCTACCTCTTCTGCGACGAACCCAACTCGGGCCTCGACCCGAAAACCTCGCTCGTCATCGACGACCTCATACACGAACTGACCGTGGAGTACAACACCACAACGATTATCAACACCCACGACATGAACTCCGTTATGGGCATCGGCGAGCACATATTATATATATATGAGGGCAACCCGGAGTGGACGGGCACGAAAGAAGAAGTGGTCAGCTCCAACAATGAGCGTCTCAACAACTTCATATTCGCCTCCGACCTCTTCCGCAAAGTGAAGGAAGCAGAATTGGAACGCGAAAAAGCAGAAGGGATTATATAACCGCCGCCCATTGTGTCGGGATAGTTATCACGATTCCCCACCGCAACATTCTGCTAAAAGTAAAATCTCCAAACTGAACAGTACAGTCCGGTTTGGAGATTTTATTTTTAGCAAACGGTCTTTTCCTAAACATTGTTGATTATGCAACCAACATATTCATGAAAAGGCATCGTCTGTTCAACTATTATCCCTCGCTCGCCGTTACCAGTAATTCCGACAACGTCGGGTGGGCGTGTACGAAAGCTTGGAGGTCAGCGAGGGTGGCGTTTTGCGACATCAGCGCCGCAACCTCGTGGATAAGGTCGGCGGCATGGTGGCCGAGGATATGGGCGGCGAGGATTTTGCCGTCGGGCGTTGCCAAGATTTTCAGCGTGCCGTCGCCTGCTCCCTCTGCCATGGCTTTGCCGTTGGAGGCATAGCGGGCTTTGTGGCTGGTGAAAGGCGTGCCGCTTTCTTCAAGTTGCTCTTCAGTAGGGCCTATGGCGGCCAATTCGGGATGCGTGAAGACGACCGACGGCGTGCGGTCGGCGGCATAAGGCTGCGGAGCGGGCCATTCCTCGGGCGCGGCATCGTGGAGCAAGTGGTCGAGGGCGAGATAAGCCTGCCGTGTGGCAGCGTGCGCCAGAAGCAGGCGACCGTTGACATCGCCGGCGGCATAAACGCCTTTTACGTTGGTTTGCAGATGCTCGTCCACCGTAATGCCGCGCTTGCCGTAGTCGATACCGGCGTTGTCGAGTCCGAGATTTTCCACGTTCGGCTGCCGCCCCACGCATACCAACACACGGTCGGCTGCAACGCTTTGCGGTTTCTCCTTTTCGGTGAAATGCAGGAGGAGCTTGCCGTCGGTCTCGCTGCGCTCTATGGCAGTGGCTGCCGCATTGAGGTGGAAATCGATGCCGCGCCGTTTGAGGGCGGTGCGCAGGCGCTTCGCCATGTCGCGGTCGAAACCGGGCAGCACTTCGCGCATAAATTCAACGACCGTGACCTTTGAGCCGAAGGTGCTGAACACGGTGGCCAACTCTAAGCCGATGACGCCGCCACCGATGATGGCGAGGCTTTCGGGCAGCGTGGTTTCAGAGAGCAATTCTGTGGAGGTGACCACGCCGCCGAGGTCTGCGCCAGGTATGGGCAAGGGGCGCGGACGCGAACCAGTGGCAATGATGACGTAGTCGGCCGTAAGGCGTTCGCCGTTAACGATGACGGTCTTGCCGCCGCCGTCGGGGGCGAATTGCGCCGTGCCTTCGAGGAGTTTGATATTGGGATGCTTCAGCAGGGCCGATACGCCTTGCATGAGATTTGCCACGACACTGTCTTTTCGCCCCACGGCTTGCGCGAGGTCCACGCGCGGCGTGCCTTCGGGCAGGCAAATGCCGAATGAGGCGGCGGCATTGATTTCGTCCAAGAGTTCCGCCGTGCGGCAAAGGCATTTCGTGGGAATGCAGCCCTCGCGCAGGCAAACGCCGCCCACGCTTTTTTCTTCGATGAGCGTCACTTGCACGCCGCGCTTGGCAGCACGCACGGCACATTCGTAGCCCGCAGGGCCTGCGCCGATTATGATTAAAGAGATTGGAGGCATGGTGGGAAGGAGATTATAGAGGTTATAGTTTTATAGCGACTATGGTTTCTATTGAAAGACTAAAACTAAAACTTAAACCTTGGCTCGCGCACGGCTTTCACGTCGTCGGGGCGCGAAATGGGCGTGCAGTGGGGCGCGGTGCGGAGGCTTTCGCGGTTGTCGCGCGCCTCAACGGCAATGCTTTTCAGCACTTCGATGAAGTGGTCGAGCGTTTCCTTGCTCTCGTTTTCCGTAGGCTCAATCATCATGGCTTCGTGGAAGAGGAGCGGGAAATAGATGGTCGGGGCGTGGAATCCGTAGTCGAGCAGGCGCTTAGCCACTTGCAGCGTTGTGGCGTGGTCGGGTTCGTGGTGGTCGCCGCCGTATTCGGCACGCAGTCCGTCAAATACAAATTCGTGCTTGCACAGTCCCTCGATGGGCAGTTCGTAGTAGTCCTTGAGCTGCTCCTTAATATAGTTGGCATTAAGCACGGAGAGTTTTGCCGCCTGCGCAATGTGCTCGTGGCCGAGCGTGAGCAGATAGGCATATGCCCGCACGAGAATACCGAAGTTGCCGAGCCAAGAGGAAATGCTGCCGAGTGCCTCTTTCGAGAAGTTCATCGCGTATTGCTGCTCTACTTCGTCGAAATAAACTTGGGGATTGGGCAGATAGTCCTCCAAACCTTTGCGCACGCCTACCGGACCGCTGCCGGGGCCGCCGCCGCCGTGGGGCGTAGAGAAGGTCTTGTGCAGATTGACGTGCATCACGTCGAAGCCCATATCGCCAGGGCGGCAAACGCCCATCATCGGGTTGAGGTTTGCGCCGTCGTAGTACATCAGACCGCCGCACTCATGCACGAGCCGCGCAATCTCGGGAATGTCTTTTTCAAAAATACCGAGCGTGTTGGGGTTCGTCATCATCATGCCGGCGATGTCGTCGCCGAGTTTCGTGCGCAGGTCTTCGATGTCCACGGTGCCCTGCGCGGTGCTCTTTACCTGCACGATTTGCAGACCGCATACGGCGGCTGAAGCCGGGTTAGTGCCGTGTGCCGAGTCGGGCACGATGATTTTCACGCGTTTGTTGTCGCCTCTGCGCTGGTGGTAGGTGCGGATCACCATAAGGCCGGTCAGTTCGCCGTGTGCCCCGGCATAGGGATTGAGGGTAAAGGCGTGCATGCCGCCCACTTCGGCCAGCATGGCTGCGAGGTGGTGATACAGATGCAGGCTGCCCTGCAACGTTTCGGTGGGTTGCGCTGGGTGCACATCGGTAAAGCCGGGCAGGGCGGCGACTTCTTCGTTGATTTTGGGATTATACTTCATCGTGCAGCTGCCCAAGGGGTAGAAGCCCGTGTCTACGCCGAAGTTGTTGCCCGACATGTTTGTATAATGGCGTGCCGCCGTAAGTTCGTCCACTTCGGGCAGCGATGCCGGTGCTTCTTGACGCAGCAGGTGGGCGGGCAACTGGCAAGGCTTGTATTTATCCTGCCCCAGGTTGTCGCTTGGCAGCGAATAACCCTCGCGTCCCTTGCGCGAAAGTTCGAATATCAGCGGAGCATATAGTGTTCTGTTCATAGTCGTCTCGATTTATTTGGAAGATGCAGACAATTCTTTTTTACACGCGATGAGTTCTTTGGCAAACGCCTCTATTTCCTCTCGGCTGCGCTTTTCGGTGACGCAGAGGATAAGCAAATCCTTGTGCCCCTCTGCCGCGATGCCTGCCAGCCAACCTTTCTTGGCCATGGCATGGCGGAGCTGATTGGGGCAAACACCTTCGCATTTGAGGGTAAACTCATTGAAGAACGGCTGGTCGGGGAATGCCTCGGCAAACGCGCCGTCTGCCGTGAGCAGGTCGCGCAAGGTGTGTGCGCCAGCATAGGAGAGCGCGGCGGCTTCTTGCAGTCCTTTCTGCCCCATGAGCGAGAGGTATGCGCCAATCCAGAGGCACATGATGCCTTGCGCGGTGCAGATGTTCGATGTTGCCTTTTCGCGCCGGATGTGCTGCTCGCGGGCCTGCATGGTCAGCACGAAAGCGCGGCGGCCTTCGGCGTCTGTCGTCATGCCTACGAGGCGCCCGGGCATTTTGCGCACGAGGTCTTCCTTGCAGCACAGGTAACCGATGTACGGCCCGCCGCAGGAGAGCGGCAAACCGAGGCTTTGGCCGTCGCCGCAGGCGATGTCGGCGCCCCATTCGCCGGGCGAGCGCAGCGTGGCGAGGTCGGCGGGCACAGCGTTTATGGCAAGGAGCGTTTTGTGAGCGTGGCAATGGTCGGCAATGCCTTCAAAGTCTTCCACGATGCCGTAGTAGTTGGGTTGCGGCAGCAGCACGCCTGCCACGCCGTCCTCTTCCACAGCTCTTTTAAGGAAATCCTTGTCGGTCACGCCTTCTTTCTCGGGAATGATTTGCAGATCCACGCCGTGGAAAAGGGCGTAAGTTTCCACCACGCGCAGCACGTTGGGGGCGAAGGTCGAGGAGATAAGCACGCGGTTGCGTTTCTTGGCAGCCGCTACGCACATCATCATGGCCTCGGCCGTGGCCGTTGCGCCGTCGTACATGGAGGCGTTAGAGATGTCCATGCCCGTGAGGTCGGCCATCATGGTTTGGTATTCAAAGATATATTGCAGCGTGCCCTGCGATATTTCTGCCTGATAGGGGGTATAAGATGTGGAAAATTCCGAGCGTGCCGTGATGTAAGGAATAAGGCTCGGCGTGTAGTGGTCGTAGGCACCGCCGCCGGCGAATGCGGTGAGCGGACGGTTTTGCTCGGCGAGGCTGCGGAGCGTGCGGCGCAGTTCTATTTCCGACTGCGCATCGGGCAAGTCCAAGTCGCCCTTGTGCAGCAACTCCTGCGGTACTTCGGCATAGAGTTCGTCGAGCGAGTTCACGCCGATGACCGCCAGCATTTCGCGCAGGTCGTCCGGGGTGTGGGGAAAATATTTCATAGTAAAAAGATATTAGGAAGATGTTTGGGAACGCCTTTAATCAGGTCTCACGAGTAGGGGCGTTTTGCAAAACGCCCGGTAATCGGTTAACTGCATTAGTTGAGCCATGCGGCGCACACGGCGGGCGTTTTGCAAAACGCCCCTACTCGTGAGACCTTGATTTGTATTCAGGTTTTCGGGGCAAATAGTAAAGATTTTATTTGCAAATCTCTTCGTAGGCGGCGGCCTGCATCAGGTTGTCGAGTTCCGAGGGGTCGGAGAGTTTCACCTTGATGATCCAGTTGCCAAAGGCGTCGCTGTTGAGCAGGTCGGGGGTTTCTTCGAGTTCGGCGTTCACTTCAACCACTTCGCCGCTGACGGGCGAAATCAGGTCGCTGGCGGCTTTCACGCTTTCCACTGCGCCGAAATCTTCGCCCGCGTTCACCTCGTCGCCTTCTTCGGGCATATCCACGTACACCACGCTTCCGAGTTGTTCCTGTGCGTAGTCGGTGATGCCAACATAGCCGTATTCGCCTTCAACCTTTACAAATTCGTGACTTTCGCTATAATAATAGCCTTCAATTACTTTTGCCATAATGTGTTTTGTATTTGATTTAATTTTGGAGATAAGGTTCAATTATTAGTAAACGAGTAGACAAGTAAACGAGTAGACGAGATATGTTACTTCTAAAATGTGAGATTGCAAGACTTACTTGTCTTGTTTACTTGTCTACTAGTTTACTTGTTTACTAGTTTACTTGTTTACTAGTTTACTTGTTTACTAAAATCGTTATTTCTTGTAACTCTTTGCGAAGAAACGCTTTTTGACCACCGTGCCGTTTTGGCGGCGGCGGTGTATCTGGATTTGCACTTCCGTGCCGAGGGCGGCAAAGCGCGGGTCGATGAGCGCCATGCACACGCTCTTGCCCGTCGAGATGCTTTGGTAGCCAGTCGTCACGGTGCCGATGAGTTCCTCGCCGGCATACACTTCGTAGCCGTGGCGCGGAATGGCGCGGCCTTCGAGTTCGATACCCACGAGCTTTTGCGGCACGCCCTCGGCCTTTTGCCGCACGATGGCTTCCTTGCCGATAAAGTCCTTTGCGTCGGGTTTGACAAACATGCCCAACCCTGCCATGATCGGCGTGATTTCTGCCGAAAGTTCGTCGCCGTAGAGCGGCAGCCCCACCTCAAAGCGCAGCGTGTCGCGGCAGCCCAGCCCGCAGGGTTTCAGGCGTCCGCTTTCGAGGAGTTTGTCCCAAGCGGCGCAGATGTAAGCGTGCGAGCCGTAAATCTCAAACCCGTCCTCGCCCGTGTAGCCCGTGCGGCTCACGATGAGGGTTTCGCCATTGTGGGGCAGTTCTTTGAAGGTGTAGAATACGAGTTCCTTGCAGTCCAGCCCGAGCACTTCGCTCACCACTGCCTCTGCCTGCGGCCCTTGCACGGCGAGTTGTCCGTAAATGCCGCTTTGGTTCTCAACTGTCACGTCGAAAGCAGCGGCGTGCTCCTGCATCCAGGCAAAGTCTTTGTCAATGTTTGCGGCATTGATGACGAGGAAAAACTTTTCCGCGCCCATTTTGTAGACCAGCAGGTCGTCCACCGTGCCACCGTCGGGATAGAGCATCATGCCGTAGAAGATTTTACCCACGGGCGCGCCGGCAATGTCGTTGGTAAAGATGTGCTGCACGTAGGCCTCGGCATCTTTGCCCGTCACGAGCACTTCACCCATGTGACTCACGTCGAACACGCCGCAGTCCTTGCGCACGGCGTTGTGCTCGTCAGTGATATCGGAGTAATAGAGCGGCATGTCGAAGCCGCCAAATTCCACCATCTTGGCACCTGCTGCCAAATGGCGGTCGTAAAGACAGGTTCTCTGAGACATAATATATAATATTGTGTAGGGTAAATATTGAAATCAATCATTCGGCAGGCGCGTTCGCCTCGTCCCTGCTTTGCAACAGCGCGGTGAGGTTTTCTTCTGTCATGCCGCGCAGGGTCGCTTCTGGGTGCTCCGTCTTGATGCCTTCGAGTAGGTTGGCGACAACGAACGGCCGTCCGCAGAACGCGCGACGGAAAGCGGCGAGGGCATCGCCCGTCTCGAAGAAGTCGCCCGTCAGCGCGATGTCTTCCACGATTGAGCCGCTTAGTTTGAAATGCATCTCTATGCGACCGCAACCTTCGATGCGGCCGCCGCGCACGGCTTCGCTGCTCGCCGTGGTGCGGCTGAAGAGATATTGCGGGTCGTCGTAGGCCTTTGCCATTTCCTCAATGCGCTGCACGTCGGCATCGGTGAGGGCAATGTGCCTGTTGGTCAAAATCTTGCGCAGTTCCTTGCGCAGATTGTCCGTGCCCATCGTGAGGTAGTCTTTCAGCAGGGAGATGCGGCTGCGCACGCTCGCCACGCCCTTTGCCTTCAACTTCTCCTGCGTCGGGCAGAGCGCACCGCTCATCAGGCGCGGGTCGGTGTCGTAGAGCATCGTGCCGTGCACGATGTTGCGCCCGGGCAGGTGGTAGAAGGCGTTGCCGCAAATTTTGCCGCCACCACGCAGCACGATGTCGTTGCGACCCGACACCTCCGCCGGTGCGCCGAGGCTTTGCAAGCCCGCCGCCACGGTCGTGGCGTATTGCTCGAAAATAGGCTCCACTGCCCCCGCGCCCGTCACGAGACTGATCATGATGTTGTTGCTGTCGGCGAAAATGGCACCGCCGCCGCTCTTGCGCCGCACGATGTCGATACCTTCGCGGCGGCAAAAGTCGAGGTCGAACTCCTGATGTGCTATTTGGTTGCGCCCCATGACCACGGTGGGCGATAGTTGCCAGGTGAAGAGGTAGTCGTCCGTATCGGGTAACGTCTGCGCGATATATTCTTCGGCGGCCAGATAGAACGGAGCGCGCCGTCCCTCGGCACTTGCCGGCATCTCTACGAAGCAGGCGGGAAAAGCCCCGCTATTTTTGCTTAATGGCATTGGTCAAAATAATATTTGGTTGAATTATGTGCTAAGTGCCTGGAAGGCACTACAGAGCGAAGCGATAGTAACCGGGCACGAAGTGCTCGGATAGGTGTACCAAGAACGATGTGCCTGGAAGGCACTACGCCACAGGACAGGCACCTATATTCTTTGCCACAGGCGTACTGCCTTCCAGGCAGAACCGTTACTATTGCCTTCTCCGAGGACTGCGTCCCCGGTTATCGTCGCTTCGCTCCGTACTGCCTTCCAGGCAGTTAATACCTTTGTCATAGTATAATTAATTCAACCAAAGGGTTCAAAATATTATATGATATTGCTTTGGATTACTATTCTCTATCCCACTTGCAAAGTTATAGAAAAAAACAAAGGGCAACCAAGAAACTTTTGCCCTTTTCATACGTGATAATTGATTTTTTACCCTTGATTTTGCAATTTCTACTTTACGACCTTGCACAGAAATATTAAATTTGTGTAACGGATAGCAAGTTTTTTAGCGTTTCTCTTGCATTTATTGTGCCAACCCCGTACCTTTGCAATGTTTTTCATGGTATTAGATTTAAGGTTAGAGAAGATTGGTTGTCGTGAGACAATCAATTTTTTTGTTTTATAGGGTCGGAATCTCATTTTTATAGTCACCTTACAGCATTTGTATCAAATGGATTCAACTTCCCCCAAGCACGTCTCAACTATCCTATATGACAGTTTCCGCGCTCATATAGGATAGTTTCTACTCTCAGCGCAGACAGGAAAAACTGTCTGCGCTGAGAGTTTTTATTTGCTCCTTGATATTTTTCACTATCTCCTTGAATTTTTTTACTATCTGCGCAGATATTTTTTGTTACAAACTTTCTAACATGTGTTACAAACTTTGTAACACGTATTACAAACTTTGTAACAAGCGTTACAAACTTTGTAACAAAAAATTTCAAGGGGAAAATGAAAAATTTCAAGCAGATAATGGAAATTATCAAGTAGAAAATGAAAACGCTCTTAGCAGACAGAAATTATTATTTAAGCAGAAAATTAGTTCGCTCTGTGCTGACAATCGCGGTACCAATAGCAGAAAATTCGGTAAAACTGGGGCGAAAATTCGGTTTATACCGAAATTCTTTTGAGAAAAAAGGGGCAAATCATAACTTTGCAGCATGAAAATGGCATTTTCCCTTGGCAAGAGCCGCGCGCTCTGCTTCCTATATATATTAATATATGTATGGTGCTGTTCCGCACCCCGTGCCTCGGCACAGACGCAGGGCGACTCGCTCGTCTTACCCGAGCCGACAGATTCTGCTGCCTTTGAAGTTACAGACTCTGTGCAGCAAGCACACTCTAAGTCGGTGTGGAAGAAGTTGGTAAACTATTTCAAAAACTCCGACAAGCGCGACGAGACCAAGAATTTCGATTTCGGTTTTCTTCCCGGCCCGCACTATTCTTCCACCGTCGGTTTGGGTCTCGGCTTGGTAGCCACGGCAACTTACAGTGCTGACTTTGCCGACAAATCTCTGCCGCGCTCCAATGCCGCGCTCTACGGCGACATGACCACTGAGGGCTTTTTCCTCATCGGCATCAAGGGCTTGCACATCTTTCCCCACGAGCGGTACAAGCTGGAATACCGGCTCAACCTCTCTACTTTCCTCACGGACTACTACGGAATGGGCTACGCGCTCAACAACGAGGACTCAAACAAGGCGAGCTTCCGGCGCAACCGCGTAGAAGCCATTGCCCGCTTCCTCTTCCGCCTCGCACCGAAAACGTACCTCGGCCCTACCTTTTCCTACCGCTTCGTCCAGGCCACGGAGATTAAGGCGAACGACCTGCCGCTCTTTGAAGACCAGCGCAAGAACCTGCACGCCACCGCGCCGGGCGTTACCTTTCTTTACGACTCGCGCGACTTTATCCAAAACGCCAGCAAAGGCGTATACTTCCAAGTGAACCAGTCGTTTACGCCGCGATTTATGGGCAACGACTATTGTTTCTCGTCTACGGAGGTTACGCTGAGCGGTTACCAAAAGGCATGGCGCGGCGGCATACTCGCGGCAGAGTATCACTCGCTCTTCAACTATGGCCACACGCCTTGGGGCTTCATGGCTGAGGTGGGCGACAACAACCGAATGCGCGGCTACTACGAGGGCCGCTACCGCGACCAAAACCTCATTGAGGCGCAGGTAGAGCTGCGACAAAACATCAAGAAGCGCCACGGCATGGTGGTGTGGATTGGTGCGGCGCAGATTTTCGAGCAGATGAAGGACATGCGCTTCCGCCAAACGCTCCCCAACGGCGGTATCGGCTACCGCTGGGAATTTAAGAAGGGCATCAACGTGCGCCTCGACTACGGCCTCTCCAAAAACGGCGGCGGCTTCATCTTCAGCCTCAACGAAGCCTTTTAAGAATGATGATATAAAACCTAATTATTGGTTGATATGATAAAAACCAAATAAAACCGCTTGTTCTGTGTGGGCCTATCGGCTCGCCTTAACGGATAAATCCCGAGCCTGAAAGTCTTATGACTTTCGTCTCGTGCTTTATCCGTTAAGGCGCGGTCGGTTCCCGCCCGCCCCACACAGAACAAGGGAAAAACCGGTAAAAACCCATTTCCAATGGAATACCTATCAGTTGCCTCTAAGATAACATCAAGGTCTCACGGGTTTTTAATGGTTTTTTCCTTGCGGCGTTTGAAGCGGGCGGGAACCGACCGCTGCCGCAGGGATTAAGGGCGAGCGCGGGCCGATTAGGCACGCAGGCTCGACGTTAAGACCAGCGGCGTAGCCCGCAGGGCTTCAAACGAAGCAAGATGTTTTTCATGGTTTTTATCCAAAAGCACATGAATTTGACAGTGCCTATTACCACTAAGCCACTATAAAATCTCTATAAAAATGACATTCAAGAAAAAACTGATTTCTGCGGCCCTCTTCCTCGCCGCCACCTCTGCCAACGCCCTACCCTACGCGCCGGAATTTATGCAATACGAACAAACCGACGACGGCAAGCTCGAATACATCAACTTCGGCAACTTCGACCGCTGGCTGATACGCAACGTAAAGGAAAGCGGCATCATCGGCGGCAAGACCAAGACGCTCTATTGCATCGCCCCCAACGGCACCATCACCAGCACCGATCCCTACAAAGGTTCGGGCGGCTCGCCTTGGGCCACGTCGAACGTGATGGCGCGCGTGTCGCGCATCACGAAGACCAACGTCAGCGTATACCGCGAGGAACGCCCGGGCCACGGCTACTGCGCCAAGCTCTACACGCACCTCGAAGAGTGCAAGGTGCTCGGCATCGTGAATATCAAAGTGCTCGCCGCAGGTTCCATCTATCTCGGACAGACGCAGGAACCTATTACCGGCACGAAAAACCCCATGGCCAAGCTCAACGCCGGCATCAAGTTCAGCCGCCGTCCCAAAGCCCTCGTCTTCGACTACAAAGTAAAACTCTCCGGCCAGCCCAACCGCGTGAAGCAGACGGGCTTCGGCAAGGTGAAGACCATTCAGGGCATGGACATGCCCGACTGCATACTCTACCTGCAAAAGCGCTGGGAGGACGCGCAGGGCAACATCTACGCCAAGCGCGTGGGCACAATGGTGAAACGCTTCAACAAGAATACCGACTGGGTGAACAACGCCCGCTTTGAAATCCACTACGGCGACATCACCAAGGAAAAGTTCTACAATTCGAGCATGGCGCTCACCACGGGCGAAGTCACCAAGTATGCCAAAAACTCCAAGGGCAAAATGGTTCAGGTTCAGGAGGTTGGCTGGGGCGATGCCAACGACACGCCCACGCACATCGTGCTGCAATTCGACTCGAGCCACGGCGGCGCATATATCGGCAGCGTTGGCAACACGCTTTGGGTAGACAACGTGCGCCTCGCCTACTAAAAAGCCCTCCTTCTTATAGGAAACTTGCGCTTTTTTGCTAAAACCAACATAGTTTTTTCAAAAAAACTCGTAAATTTGCTGCTCCTTTCATATATAATATTGTATATGAAGGGAGCAGTGCCCGTTTTAATTATATTCATTGCAATGAGTAGGGGCGTTTTTCATAATGTCGGCTGCACTCGGCATAGTTCGAAAAAGTTCGGCTCTGCACTCGCTTGCACGCCATTTGCAAAACGCCCGGCAAATGATTGCCTCATTGTTTTTCCTTTCGGCGCAACGGGCGGGCGTTTTGCAAAACGCCCCTACTCCCTTCGCCGCACATTCTTTTGAAACATCTTTTTTAAATCACTTTTTTATTAACCAATCATCAACAAAAGCTTATGAAAAAAGTTCTTCACATCTTTTTTCTGTGCCTCATGTCGTTGGTGGCGTTAGTAGCGAATGCTCAAATCACTTCTGTAAGTGAGTTGAACAACACGACCACGTATACGTTGAAAACAACGGAGCGCGGTTATTTCCTCTACGACGCAGCCACCTCTACCGAGGCGCTTACGTCCTCTTACAACCTGGACGGCAGCCAAAACGCCACGCCGACTGGTGAGGCGTCACAGCAGTTTGCTTTCCTGCGCGGTACTAACACGCCCGAAGGCAAGTATTTTTGTACAGCGTTGGTGCTGGCAAGTTCGTAGGCTTTAACACCTCCGATGTTAAGACCTATCTGAAGGACGCACCCACGACTGCCGACCGAGTTACTCTTACGGCATCAGGTTCTAACTTCGTCCTCGCCGATGCAACCGGCCGCAAGGTAAACATCTCTACTTGGCAGGCTTACCTCGGCGTTAAGGTCTTTGATTGCGACGCCGACGGCGGCAACCTCCTCGTGGTTACGGCTGTAAACACAAGCGCAGACTTCTCGGCAGCCCTCGCACTCATCGACGAACTCGAAGCACCGGATCCCGAGCCCGAGCCTATCGAAGACTACTATGTTTGCTTCGACAAGGCTGCCACGCACAACACATGGGGTGGAACCAAAACGGATCGCGACGTTGCCAAGGTTTCTCTGAACAGCCCGACTTTCGGTCTGCAAGAAATTAATACGACCAACGCCCACAATGTCTACAACGACATGACCTCCGCCGAAGGTTTCAAAGTTGCTCCGGGCGAGACCGTTGTTCCTGCGATCGGCTATACGGGTTCGTGGATGCACGGTTACGTGTATGTGGACCTCGACCAAAGCAAGCAGTTTGAAGTTGAAAGCATAGACGCTGCTGAATTGGTTACGTACAATTATTATAATGGCGTAAACAAAGCTGGCGCAAGCGCAAGTGTAAATGTTGCTTTCGGCACTCCGTTCCCAGCTTTCACCGCTCCGAGCGAACCGGGCACATACCGTATCCGCTTCAAAGTGGACTGGGAGAGCTATGAACCCGCAGGCGCAGCCGGTGCAAACGGCGATGGCACGGGTCATCAAGGTATTGTTACTAATGGCGGTACGATTGTAGACGCTCTTATGATTGTTGCAGAGCCTCCCACGGTTAAACACACCGTTACCTTCACCTACAAGCAGAACGGCGCAGTAATCGGCACAACCTCTCAGGAAGTGTTTGAAGGCGACCCCGTTCCCGCAATCTCTGTTCCCGGTTACGTAGAGGCTACCCCCGAAGGCACAATGCCCGAAACCGTGACGGAAGACCTCAACATCGTGGTCAATACGACGGTTAAGGCAGACTGCCCCTTCAAGATGTACGCTTCTACCGAAGCAGAAGACGTAGTTTGGACGGCACTCACGCTCAAGCGCACTCCCGCCCTCTACCTCTACGCCACGGAAGACGGCACTCAGATCAGCAACACCGCTGTCGAGACGTTGCCTACCGACGAAACGTTGAAGAAGTACGCTTGGTGCCTCGTCGGCGACTGGCTCAATGGCTTCACCATCAACAACCTCG
Source organism: Bacteroidales bacterium (assembly GCA_004556745.1). Classification (GTDB taxonomy): domain Bacteria; phylum Bacteroidota; class Bacteroidia; order Bacteroidales; family Bacteroidaceae; genus Alloprevotella. The sequence goes on from SFFY01000009.1 coordinate 23,037, forward strand.
CAACGGGCAAGCGCATCGCTTCTCCCTCTACGGCTTTGACCGACGGTTCAAGCTACCACGCTATCCTTACCGATGCCGCACTCGAAGACGGCACCGATAAGTTCAAGCTCGTGACTAACTCTGCCGGCAACTACTTCATCAAGCGTGCCGACACCGACAACTACTTCCTTTCTAACTTCGGCGGCGTAGGCAACACGCTCCTTAGCTTCTGGAACAGCGGCAGCGCTCTGACAGACGGCGGCGCAGGCGACGGCGGCTCTATCTTTGAAGTGGTCGCCATTACCCTGCCCGAGCCCGCCCCGCAACCTACGCTCTATCCTACTTCTGTTACTCCCGCAAACGAAGCAACCGTTGAAAGCCTCGAAACCGTAGTGGTTACCTTCCCGCAGGCCGTTACTTACGACGACACGAAGGTCATCACCATCAACAGCCGCACGGGTTACAGCGAAACGGCTTCCGTAACCGTTAGCACAGAAGATCCTACTCAGGTAACGATTGCCGCTCCCGCTGCAATCACCGAACGCGGCATGTACGCCGCAAGCATACCCGAAGGTGCATTCACGGCAATAGCCGACGGCTCTTACAACCCCGCCGCTACGTTCCTTTACTACGTGCAGCCCGCCGCTAACTCTTACGTTTACGTCACGGCTAATCCCGCTGATGGCAGTACGGTTACTACGGGCCTCGAAAAAGTAACGCTCACGTATGCAGAAGCAGACGGCCCCGGCTTTGCAGACAGCACGCCGATTAATGTGCACCACGTAGAAGGCGACTCCGTTATTACCACTGCAACGCTCGCCCTCAGCTCGGAAAACTACACCGACGTTGTGCTCACGCTTTCCGAAAAGATTACGACCAACGGCACATACACCATCACCGTGCCCGAAGGCTATATCTATAACGCACTCTATGACGGCGAAGCAGAAGATAAGGGCGTTTCTATGGGCGCAACCTACAACCCCGAGTTCACGCTCAGCTTCAATGTAGACTTTAAACTAACCCTCGTGCCGACCGTTGCACCCACAACCACAACGGAAACGCTCGAAACCATTACGCTCACCTTCGACAAGGAAGTAACCTACGACAACTCGAAGACCATCACCCTCGGCAACAGAATGATGGGCGAAAGCAAGGACATCACGGTTGCAGTTAGCGCAGAAGATGCCCATGTGGTTACGATTACGCTTGCTGAACCCGTTACCGAACCGGGCTTCCTCTCGCTCTACATTCCCGAAGCAACCTTCACGGCCACGGAAGACGACACGTTCAACCCCGAACTCACCAGCTCGATTACCGTGCTCGCTCCCACGAACAGCTTCGCATTTGAAAGCACCACTCCTGCCGACAATGCCAACCTGCTCGAACTGAGCACCGTTAAGGTAACCTATGCCGACGTTCCGACGCTCGCAACGGAAGGCGCTTCGGTTAACGTGATCAACACTGAGACCAGCACTGCCGTTACCACGGCTACCGTTGCTTACGATGCGGAAGACTGGAACTCTGTTGTATTCACCCTCGCCGATGCTATCACCACGCCGGGTACGTACACGCTCACCATTCCCGATGAATTTATCTGGAACAGCCAGTACAACGAAAGCGCAGAAGATAAGGGCGTTTCGCAGGGCGCTACCTACACCCCCGCCACCACCCTCACCTTCAACGTTATCGAAGCCTATCCTGTAAACTTCGATAAGAATATGAACCGCACCCGCACCGACCGCAGACTCAACAGCGTAACGCTCACAGAGGAAGGCCAGGAAGGTCAGACCGTAACGCCCGCCAACACATGGAAGATTTACAACGACCAGCACGAAACGGCAGTGCTCACCTGCACCGTAGGTAGCACGCTTACCGCAACATTCAACTATTCTGGTACTTGGATGCACGGCTACGTTTACATCGACACCGAAAACGACTATGCATTCTCCTTCAATGAAGGCAGCACCGACCAGAGCGGCACAGACCTCAAGACCTTCGCGTTCTACTCGGGCAGCTTCACCAACGATGCCAGCGGTAGAAACAGCAACGGCGACTACATCAGTGGCGATGCACGCGCCAATATCAACCCGCCCTCGTTCACGGCTCCTACCACTCCGGGTACTTATCGCATCCGCTTCAAGGTAGACTGGAACAGCGTTGACCCCGGCGGCCAAAAAGCTGCCGATGGTACGGTTACCGGCAGCAACGGCATTGCAGCCAACGGCGGCTATATCCTCGACGCTACGCTCGTGGTTAACCCGCTTGCTCCGATTGCACCCACGTCGGTTACTCCCGCTGACCAAGCGATAGTAGAAAGCTTCACGGCTGCTACCATCACCTTCGAAGGCGACGTGAACTACAACTCTGAAAAGGAAATCACCATCGGCCAGCGCGGCGGCATGTACTACGAAACTGCTACCGTAACCGTTGAAGGCAACACGGTAACCGTTACCGCTCCTGCAGAAATCACCGAACCGGGCTACTATACGATTACCGTGCCCGAAGGCGCATTTAGCACAGAAGGCCGCATTAACGAAGCATTCTCTACTTCTTTCGTTATCCTGGCTCCTGCAAACACCTTCGAATACACCAGCGTAAGTCCTGAAGACGAAAGCACGCAGCAGTCGCTCCACGTGATTACCCTGTCCTACGCTCCCGAATGGATTGGCTGGGTAGACGCAACGCCGATTGACGTGCTTGACGCAGAAAGCAACGCCGTAGGTACCGCTACGCTCTCTATGAGCGAAACGGACAACACCGATGCTCTCCTCACGCTGAGCGCAGCCCTCACGGCTAACGGTACTTACACCATCACCGTTCCCGAAGGCTACATCTACAACAACAACTACGACGGCGAGGCAGAAGACAAGGGCGTCTCTATGGGTGCAACCTATAACCCCGCCTTCACCCTGACCTTCACCGTATCTCAGAACACTGGCATCGGCTCCGTTTCTATCGACCGCAACGCTGGCAAGACTATCTTCAGCATCGACGGTCGCAAGGTAAGCGGCAAGCTCCAGCGCGGTGCTTACATCATCGACGGTCAGAAGAAATTCGTGAAGTAATTTCTCGATTAACCTCTCATAGCAACGGGGGCGGCAGAAATGTCGCCCCCGTTTTGGTTATATATATATAATATTGTGTATCGCGTATTGCTTCGCACGCACCGCAAAACGCAGTTTCCTTACGTTAGAACGCCTTATTATCTTGCTTATAACGCGGATTTTGAGTAACTTTGCGCCTTGAAAATTAAAAATCAAGGAAAAAGTAAATGATTACACTTTCAAATTTGGCCATTCAGTTTGGCAAGCGCATCCTCTATCAGGATGTGAATATGAAGTTCACCAACGGCAACATCTACGGCATTATCGGCGCGAACGGCGCAGGCAAGTCCACGCTGCTCCGCGCCATCTCAGGCGAGCTCGACCCCACGAAAGGCTCTGTGGAGATGGGCCCCGGCGAACGCCTGTCGGTGTTGAGCCAGGACCACTTTAAGTACGACCAGTTTACTGTGCTCGACACGGTGCTCATGGGGCATACGGTGATGTGGGACGTGATGCAACGCCGCAACGAACTTTATTCTAAGGCCGACTTCTCCGACGAGGACGGCATTCTTGTGGCTGAGCTGGAAGACAAGTTTGCACAAATGGGCGGCTACACCGCCGAAAACGATGCCGCCACGCTGCTAAGCGGCCTCGGCATCAAGGAAGCCCTGCACGGCAAACTCATGGGCGACCTCTCGGGTAAGGAAAAGGTGCGCGTGATGCTGGCGCAGGCACTCTTCGGCGAGCCGGACAACCTGCTGCTCGACGAACCGACCAACGACCTCGACCTTGAAACGGTGGAATGGCTGGAAGACTATCTCGGCAACTTTGAACACACGGTGCTTGTGGTAAGCCACGACCGCCACTTCCTCGACCAAGTGTGCACGCACACCGTGGACATCGACTTCGGAAAGGTGACGCTCTTCTCGGGCAACTATTCTTTCTGGTACGAGTCGTCGCAACTCGCCCTGCGCCAGGCGCAAAACCAGCGTCAAAAGGCCGAGGAGAAGAAGAAGGAACTGGAAGAATTTATCCGCCGCTTCTCTGCCAATGTGGCAAAGAGCCGCCAGACCACGAGCCGCAAGAAGATGCTCGAAAAGCTCAACGTGGAAGAAATCAAACCCTCCACGCGCAAATATCCGGGCATCATCTTCCAAATGGACCGCGACCCGGGCAACCAAATCCTCGAGGTGGAAGGTTTGAAAGCCGTGACGGACGACGGCACGGTGCTCTTCGACAACCTCAACTTCAACATCGAGAAAAACGAAAAGGTGGTGTTCATCAGCCACGACCCCCGCGCAATGACCGCCCTCTTCGAAATCATCAACGGACACCAGCAGCCCGCCGCCGGCACGTACAAGTGGGGCGTGACGATTACGACGGCTTACCTGCCGCTCGACAATACGGAGTTTTTCCAAAACGACCTCAACATGATTGACTGGCTCAGCCAGTACGGCGAGGGCAACGAGGTGTATTTCAAGGCATTCCTCGGACGCATGCTCTTCAAGGAAGAGGAGCAGCTCAAGAAGGTAAACGTGCTTTCGGGCGGCGAAAAGATGCGCTGCATGATTGCGCGTATGCAGTTGCGCAATGCCAACTGCCTTATCCTCGACACGCCGACCAACCACCTCGACATGGAGAGCATTCAGGCATTCAACAACAATCTCAAACTCTTCAAGGGCAACATTCTCTTTGCCAGCCACGACCATGAGTTTATCAACACGGTGGCCAACCGCGTGATCGAGCTGACGCCCCACGGCAGCATCGACAAGCTCATGAACTACGAGGACTATATCCACGACGAGCGTATCCACGAACTGCGCGAGCAGATGTACGCCGGTACGGCTCGCCAATAAGCACTTGCCTATAAGCAAAAGCCACTTTGGTATGGCTTTTGCTTATTATTTGTAATAAACTCATACGCTATGACCGAAGACAAGAATAAAGAACAAGAACTGAAAGAGAACGTTCAGGATACTCCTGAAACAGAGATTGAAAACGCACAGGCCGAAGGCGAAACCGCCGAAACGGCAGAGGCTGAAACCGAAGAGAAGGACCCGCTGGCAGAAGCACAGGAACAGGTGGCTGCGCTCAACGACAAATATCTGCGCCTCGCCGCCGAGTTCGACAACTTCCGCAAACGCACCATCAAGGAAAAGGCCGACCTTATCCTCACCGGCGGCGAGAAGGTGCTGAGTGCCCTGCTGCCCGTGCTCGACGACCTCGAACGCGCCCGCGACAACATGCAGAAGTCCACCGACGTGGAGAGCCTGCGCGAAGGCGTGGAGATGATTATCGGCAAACTCGACAAGACCCTCGCCGCGCAAGGGCTGAAGCGCATGGAACCCATCGGCACGCTCTTCGACACGGACTTCCACGAAGCCATCGCCATGGTACCCGTGCCCGAGGACGAGCAGAAAGGCCACGTCATCGACTGCGTGCAGACGGGCTACCTTTTGGGCGAGAAAGTGGTGCGCCACGCCAAAGTGGTCGTAGGACAATAATAATATAATCTATCAGAAATCCATTGCAAAGCAGTAAGGACGTAATCATACGCCCGAACACGCAATGAAGAGAATATCATAGTTATGGCAGAAGAAACCGACTATTATAAGATACTCGGCGTGGAGCGTACGGCCACGGCCGACGAGATTAAGCGTGCCTACAAGAAGGTGGCCATCAAATACCACCCCGACCGCAATCCCGGCGACAAGGAAGCCGAAGAGAAGTTCAAGCAGGCGGCACAAGCCTACGACGTGCTGCGCGACCCCGACAAGCGTGCCCGCTACGACCAGTTCGGCGCGGCAGGCGTGGACGGAGCGGCCGGCGGCTTCGGAGGTTTCGGCCCCGGCGGCATGGACCTCAATGACATCTTCCGCAACTTCGGCGACATCTTCGGCGGTTTCGGAGGGTTTAGCGGTTTCGGCGGCGGACGCGGGCAGCGGCAGTACCGGGGCAGCGACATGCGCATGAAGGTACGCCTCACGCTTGAAGAAATCAGCACGGGCGTCACCAAGAAATTCAAGGTGCGCAAAGACATCACCTGCAACGAGTGCCACGGCACTGGCTGCGCTTCGGGACATTCGCCCGAAACCTGCCCCACCTGCCACGGACAGGGCTACGTCATACAGAGCCGCCGCAGTTTCCTCGGCATGATGCAGACGCAAGAGGTGTGTCCCAACTGCCACGGCGAGGGCACCATCATCAAACACACTTGCAGCCATTGCCACGGCGAGGGCGTAACGACGGGCGAGGAAATCGTTGAAATCAATATCCCCGCCGGCGTGGCAGAAGGCATGGTGGTGAACGTGCCGGGCAAGGGTAACGCCGCGAAGCACGGCGGCGTGCCGGGCGACATACAGGTGCTTATCGAGGAAGAGCCGCACAAGGACTTTATCCGCGACGACACCGACCTCATCTACAACCTGCTGCTCACCGTTTCGCAGGCCGCCCTCGGCGACACCATCGACATTCCCACCCTCACGGGCAAGGCACGCATCAAAATTGAGCCAGGCACTCAGCCGGGCACCGCGCTCCGCCTACGCGGCAAAGGTCTGCCCGCCGTGCAGGGCTATGGCGTGGGCAAGGGCGACATTGTGGTAAACATCAGCGTCTACATTCCCGAGCACCTCACGAAAGAGGAGCGCAAAGCCTTTGAGGCGCTGCGCGAGAACGACCACATGCAACCTAACGACAGCATCAAGGACAAAATATTCCGCGCCTTCCGCAATTATTTTGATAAATAAAGAAATTAGACGGGCAAACGCGTTTGCCCGTCTAATTTTATAAATGCAACTGCAAGTAGGGCGTTTGTCAAAAATAGTGCAAGGCGAGCGTAATAAAGTTTACTTTAATTGCCGAGCCGCAGCCTATTTTATGTAAAACACCCGCCGAATGTGCCGAAAGGAGAACCCTATGACCTACCAAGAAACGCTACAATATCTTTTCGTGAAAACGCCGATGTTCCAGCAAGTCGGGGCAAAGGCATACAAGCCCGGGCTGCAAGTCACCGAAACGCTCGACGCGCACCTTGGTCACCCGCACCGCAACTACGCCACCATACACGTGGCAGGCACGAACGGCAAGGGCAGCACGGCGCACCTCATCGCCGCCACGCTGCAAAGCGCGGGTCTGCGCGTGGGACTTTACACCTCGCCCCATCTCGTGGACTTCCGCGAGCGTATCCGCGTGAACGGCGAGCCGGTGAGCGAGGAATACGTGGTGGACTTCGTGGAACGGGAGCGCAGTTTTTTCGAGCCGCTCCGTCCCTCGTTTTTTGAAATCACAACCGCCATGGCACTGCGCTACTTTGCCGACGCCCGGGTAGACGTGGCGGTGATTGAAGTGGGGCTTGGCGGACGGCTCGACTGCACCAACATCATCAGCCCCTTGCTCTCCGTCATCACCAACATCAGCCTCGAGCACACCGCGCTGCTCGGCAACACGCTCGCCGAGATTGCCGCCGAGAAGGGCGGCATCATCAAGCCCTCCACGCCCGTAGTTATCGGCGAGCGCACGCCCGAAACCGCCGCCGTGTTCCGCCGCATTGCCGAGGAAAAGGGCGCACCGCTCTTCTGGGCGGACGAAGACGACGAGATTCTTGACTTCGACAAGGCTGTCCAGACTTCCGGCGACAGCTTCGGCGAAGAAATGGAAACTTACGCCACGAGCCGCTTCGGGCAAATCCGTTGCCCGCTCACGGGGCGCTGCCAAAGACTCAACGTCCGCACCGTGCTCTGCGCGCTGCGCCGACTGCCTTTCGAGGGCATCACGCCCGCTGCCGTGGCGCAAGGTTTCCGCGACGTGGAACGCCTCACGGGCTTGCGCGGCCGCTGGCAAACCGTGGCGCACAGACCGCTCACTATTTGCGATGTGGGGCACAACCCCGGCGGTCTGACATTGACGGCGGCACGCCTGAGCGACGTGCTGGCTGCGGGCAAGCGGCTGCATCTCGTTTTCGGTATGGCGGAGGACAAGGACATCAGCACCGTGCTCGGTCTACTGCCCCACCCTGCCCCCGATCACCATATATATTATTATTGGACGCAGGCCTCCGTGCGCCGCGCCTTGCCTGCCGACCGGCTGAAAGCCATTGCCGCCGCGTGCGGGCTGACAGGCGGCACTGCCTTCCCCGACGTTCCTGCAGCCTATGCCGCCGCCCGCTCTGCCGCCGCGCCCGACGACGTTGTTTTCGTGGGCGGCAGCTGTTTCGTCGTCGCCGACTTCTTAGGACATCTGCAATAAGACATTAGCCCCAAAACATATAAAACGAGAGGGTGTGTCGTAATATCTATTTTACGGCCCATCCTCTTTTTCGTGTCTGAAGGTTCGTGCTCTTACAGACTACGTTTTATTTGCCGAATTTCTCCAACATCCAATCATCAGACTATAAAATCCGTTCTGCGCGCGCATACATTTAAACAAGGTTCGTATTTCCCGCCGTCAGTTGGAAGCGGCGATTTCCTGCCTGATATTTGTTTGTTGCCAGGAGAAAGTTTTCACTTTCTGCCTGATATTTTTTACTATCTGCCAGAAAAAGTTTGTTACAAAGTTTGTAACGGCCGTTACAAAGTTTCTAACACATGTTACAAAGTTTGTAATACGTGTTACAAACTTTGTAACAAAAACTTTCTTATAGGATAGTGAAAAACATCAAGGGGCAGATAAAAAATATCTCCGAGGAAATAAAAAATTTCTCGGAGATAGTTCGCAATTGAAGTTATGAAAAATCTAAAACTTGCGGACAAACGTTTTGCGCAACCATTTGCAGCGCACGGCAGCAGCGGTGCGACGCCAAGGGCAAAGCAGGGCGTGGCCGGTGGCATAGAGCCAAGGCACGGGCTGTTGCAGAGCTTTGAAAACGGGGCGGAGCAAAAGGGGCGGCAACAAGAGCAGCGCGGCGGTTAGCAGTAAGACGATGATGTCGGGCGCAAGGGCGGCGGCGGTGTATGCGTTGTGAAAAAGGTCGGCAGCAAGGCGCAGGGCAAGGTAAACCACGGGCACGAGCAGTGCAAGGAGATGCGTCCATGCGGCGGCAGTCTCACGCAGGCGATAAAGGCGGGCGCGGCGACCGGCACGGCGACCAGTCTCGCAAGCCTTGACATGCTCCATGGCCAAAGCGCGGCGGTCGGGCGCAGGCAGGGTGAGGGCGGCAGCGCGGTCGAGGCAAACTGCTGTGCGCTCCCGGGTGGCGTGCGCCGCAAGCAGGAGAGTTTCCTCGCCAAAGGGCAAGGTGAGGCTGTCGGTAAAGCCATCGTTTGCCAAGAACCAGTTTTTTCTCATGCAGACGTTTGCGGGCATCCAGCCCACGGAATTGCCTAGACGCACAGCGGCGGCGAGGCGCAGTTGTTCTGCAAGGCATTCATAGGAGGCGCGGCGCAGGGCGGAGCGGGGCTCGTCGTCGTTTGTACGGACAAGGCAGAGGCTTAGAACGGCATCGACGGCCTCTGTGCAGCGTGTCGCCAATGTGCGCAACCAACTGCGGGAAACGGGCTGCGCATCGGGTTCGGCTATTACCACCCACTCGCTGCGCGCTGCCTTGATGCCGAGTGTCAGCGCGAGTTTGCGCGGCTCGATGCTGCGCGAAGTATCCGGAACATAGGTATGCCGCACGCGCGGGTCGCTCTGCGCCAGCCGCTTGATCACATCGGCAGTGTCGTCCTCCGAATTTTCGTTGACAAGGATAATTTGAAAGTCGGGATAATCCTGCTGAAGGATTTTGGGAATGCTGGTTTCGAGCGCACGCGCCGCATTGAAGCAGGGCACGATGATGCTGATGCGGGGCAATTCGGCTGCGTCAGCGGTCGGGGCGGCCATGACGCGCCGTGCCGCAGCCCAGTCTATCCAGCGCAACAGGAAGAGCAGGACGAGCAAGAGGACGAGTAAGGCGGGGAAGAACCATAACGCATGGCTGCCGAAGGGGCAGGCGAACATGACGGCGAATAAGCAAGAAAGAAGAGACATTGTTTTGGATAATTATAAAGATTGCCGGCGGCGGAACTCGGCGCATACCACAGCCGTGGCGACTGCTACGTTAAGGCTTTCCACGGTTGCCGCATCTTTGGGAAAAGGCGGTATGAGCAGGCGGCTGTTTACGAACCGAGCCACCTCGGGCGAGATGCCGTTGCCCTCGTTGCCCATCACGATGATGCCGCAGGACTGCAAATTTTGGTTTTGATAAAGGTCTGCGCCGTCAAGGAAGGTGCCGTAAATGTTCACTTCGTTTGCCGAAAAGCCGGACAGCCATTCCGCCAAATTGCCTCTGCGCAGACTGACCCTCGTGAGTGCACCCATCGTGGCCTGAACCACCTTGGGCGAAAAGGCATCTACGCACCCTTCGGAAAGGAAAACGCTGCGAATGCCGAACCAGTCCGCCACGCGCAGGATTGTGCCCATGTTGCCGGGGTCTTGCACGGAGTCGAGGGCCAGTATCAGGTCTTCTTTCGGCGAGAAAGCCGAGAGCGGCGCATCGGCGGGGCGCTCGAAAAGTGCCCAAACCTGATGGGGCGTGGTGAGGAGCGATATTTGCCGCAGTTCGTCGGGCGTAGCGATAAGGCAGACGGCAGAGGCGGGCGCAGGCGGCGCGGCACGGAAATATTCGGCAGTGCCCACGAGCGTGCGGCACTTGAAGGCGGGCATGAGTTCCGCCACGAGTTTCGGCCCTTCGGCAATGAACACGCCGGCCTCATCGCGCTGCTTCTTGCGGGCAAAGGATTTGAGTTTTTTGAGTTCGTTCTTGCTGAGCATGATTGCTTCGTTAATGGAAATGCCTTGCGGAGAATAAGGCGGGCGCAGGCATACGCACCCGCAGCAACAGGCATTATCTTATAAGAAACCTTTATTTTTGAAAGCAAAACTACAAAGTAATTTCCAATAAACGCGTACCTTTGCGCTTAAATGCACAGGATATTCCACATAAAGCCATATATTATTTGTCTCTGCAAGTCCGCCGGCGGGCTTTGGGGCTTTGTGTGCGCCTTGCTGATCTCCCTGTTTTTCCTTTCCGCCTGCTCGTCTACGAAGTTTGTGGGCGAGGACGAATACCTGCTCTCCGACGTGAAGGTGAAGACCGAAGACAAGACGGTGAAAGCGTCTTCGCTGAAAGGCGTGCTGCGACAGAAGCCCAACTCGCGTTGGTTCAACCTCTACAAAGCACCCCTGCACATCTACTCGCTCTCGCGCCGCGACACCACGCGCCACCGCCGCTGGAACCGTATGCTTCGGCGCCTGGGCGAGGCACCCGTGATTTACGACTCCGTGCAGACGGAACTGTCGGTCCGTGCCTTGGAGCAGGCACTGCAAAGCAAGGGTTACCTGCACGCGCAGGCAACGTCCAAGACCGAAGTGGCGGGCAAGAAGAAGAAGCGCGTCACCTACACGCTGCTACCCGGCGCAAGGCATTACATAGATTCTTTATCATACGAATTTGACAACGCTGACATCGAGCGCATTGTCCGCGCCGACTCGCAGGCGTTCAAACTGCATCGCGGCCTGCCGCTCGACCTTTCCCTGCTCTCTGCGGAGCGCGACCGCATCATCTCCCTCTTAGGCGAAAAGGGACGATACGGAGTGCACAAGGAATACATCAGCTATCGCGCCGACACGCTCACGGGCAGCACAGGCGCAGTGCTTACACTGCGCTTCAAGAAACCTGCCGGCACGGACGAGCGGGCTTACAAGGAGCGGCGGTTCAGCAATGTGAATATATACGAGGGGAACGAGGAGGACGAGGACGAAACCGTGGACTATCGCGGCCTGACCTTCCACCTCGGGCGGCGCAAGACGATGAACAAGCGCGTCTACTTCAACCACATTCTCCCCGCCCGCGACAGCCTTTACAAGGAAACGATGATACAAGGCACGTACGCCGCGCTCGGCAGCCTGCCCTGCGTCAATTCTTCAAACATCAGGATACGCGAGAACGCCGCTCCCGACTCTACGCTCGACGCTGATATATCCGTGAAATTCAACAAACCGCACACCGTGGGCATGGAACTGGAAGGAACGAACACGGCGGGCGACTTCGGCGTAGCGGCTTCGGTGAACTATGCCAACCGAAACCTTTTTCGCGGTGCGGAGGTGCTTTCGCTGAAATTGCGCGGCGCATACGAGGCCATCACGGGACTGGAAGGCTACGACGGGCGCAATTATTTAGAATGGAATGCCGAGGCAAGCCTCAAATTTCCCTCGCTGCTTGTGCCCTTCCTGCCCATACAGCGCGGCAAGCGCATCAAGGCTTCTTCGGAAGTGACCGTTGTGTTTTCCTCGCAAAACCGCCCGGAGTTCCACCGCCGCGTGCTTACCGGCTCGTGGGCGTATCAGTGGAGCAAAATCACGAAGCCGCGCGTGCGTCATCGCTTCGACCTGCTCAACCTCAACTACATCTTCATGCCGGTCATCTCTGAAACGTTCCGCAACGAATATCTCTCGGGCGACGACCCGCGCTACGGCATTTTGCGTTACAGTTATGAGGACCTCTTTATCATGAAGATGGGCTACGGCTTTACGTTCAACTCGCTCCGCAGCAACTCGGCGGCCGGGCTTTATCAGACCAACGGCTATCAGATTAAGGTAAACGTGGAAACGGCGGGCAACCTGCTCTACGGCATCTCAAAACTCACCCACGCGCACCGCAGCGCAACGAAAGATGCCTACACGTTCCTCGGCATTGCCTACTCGCAATATGCGCGGCTGGACTTTGATTTCAGCAAAAGCATCGTCTTCACCGACCGCACCTCTATGGCGATACACGCCGCCTTCGGCATCGCGCAGCCTTACGGCAACTCCACAATCCTGCCCTACGAACGGCGCTATTTCGCCGGCGGTGCAAACAGCGTGCGCGGTTGGAGCGTGCGCGGGCTCGGACCGGGAACGTTTAAGGGCAAAGACGGAAAAATCGACTTTATCAACCAGACGGGTAACCTCAAACTCGACCTGAGCGTGGAGTGGCGCGCGCAACTGTTCTGGAAACTGCACGGCGCATTCTTCCTCGACGCTGGCAACATCTGGAACACGCGCAAATATGCCGACCAGCCCGGCGGCGAATTTCGCTTCAACAAGTTCTATCGGCAGATCGCCGCAGCCTACGGCGTGGGCCTGCGCCTTAACTTCGACTACTTTATCTTGCGCCTCGACGGCGGCATGAAGGCGGTAAACCCCACCGAGGGCGAAGAGCGCTATCCCTTGATCCACCCGAAGTTCAGCCGCGACTTTACGCTGCACTTCGCCGTGGGGTTGCCGTTCTGATAATGATAATAAAACTACTCGTTGGTGGAATTAACTAAGATTTTGACAAAAACCATAAAAACCGCTTGCTCCGTTTGAAGCCCAAGGGCACGCCGCAGGGCTTAACGCCGAGCATTAAAGCCTTGTGGCTTTTGCTCGTCCTTAATCCCGGCGGCTGCGGTCGGTGCCCGACCGCTTCAAACGCCGCAAGCAAAAAACAGAAAAAAGTGGACGATTACTTTTTATTGTAAAAGCAAAGAAGCAATGCTTTACTTTTTTCTGTTTTTTGCTTGTCCTGTGTGGGCGGGCGGGAACCGACCGCAGCCAGTAGGGGCGTTTTGCAAAACGCCCGGTAAATGGTTGACTGCATCAGTCGAGCCTTTCGGCGCACACGGCGGGCGTTTTGCAAAACGCCCCTACTCCGATAAGGCGAGCCGATAGGCCCACACAGGACAAGCGGTTTTGATTGTTTTTGTATATTCCAACCAACAAGTATAAAAGCCATAGATTTCCATAAAACCAACCTCCTACCCTCTCTCTAATACCATGACCCAATTCATCAGTCTCGGCAGTGGCAGCAGCGGGAACGCCTATTACTTGCGTTCGGCCGACCGCGCGCTATTGCTCGACTGCGGACTTGTATATCGCAACCTCGAACCGCTCTTTTCCAAATACGGCCTTTCTAAAAACATCGCCGCCATTCTGCTCACCCACGAGCACGCCGACCACGTGCGGGGCGTGGGCAGGACGGCCGAAGTGATGCACCTGCCCGTCTATGCCACGAAAAAGGTTTACGAGGCAATGTTTCAAAGAAAATACGTTACGCGGCCCGTGCCCGAAGCCTTGCGCCGTTGCCTCGAAGTGGGCAAGCCGATTTGCATCGAACCTTTCACCGTCACGCCGATACATGTGCCGCACGACAGCGCAGACAATGTGGGCTACTTTATCGACTGCGGCGACGGCACGCGCCTGCTGCTGCTGACCGACGTGGGCGAGTTCCTGCCCGAAATGGAGGCATTCGTGCCGCAAGCCACGCACATCGTTATCGAAACGAACTACGACCCCGATATGCTGCGCACGGGCAAATATCCGGCACGCCTGAAACGGCGTATTGCCTCGGGCACAGGACATTCGGCCAACCCCGACACAGCCGCCTTCCTCGTGAAAACGCTCACGCCCGCCACAAAGCACATCTTCCTCTGCCATCTCAGTGCCGACAACAACCGACCAGAACTGGCGCAGGCTACCGTGACCGAAACCCTGCGCCGCGAGCGACCCGACCTCGCCGAACTGCCGCCCATCACGCCACTGCCAAGGCTCACGCCGTCGGGAGTTTATGAGTTATAGTAAACAAGTAAACGAGTAAACAAGTAAACAAGACAAGTTACTCATCTAAAATATAATTAGCAAGACATATCTGTCTCGTCTACTCGTTTACTTGTCTACTCGTTTACTAAGAAAAAAACGTCTTCCCATGTCCCGCCTGCCCAACCTTAGAGAAATCGTGTTGCGCGACACGCCATTTGCCCGCCTCATGACGAAGCGCATCTACAACGTGCTGCTCATCGCCACACGCTACGACGCGTTTACGCTTGAAGACGACGGGCGCGTGGACGAACTGATTTTCAACGAATACACCTCCCTAAGCCTGCGCTATCCGCCGCGCTTCACACGCGTTACAGACGAGGAGGCTGCGCTCGCCGAACTCGAAAACCATAACTACGAGTTGGTCATCGTGATGCCCAACATGGCGGGGCGCGACATCTTTGCCGCAGCCGCGTCGATCAAGGAGCGTTACCCCGCCCTGCCCATCGTGGTGCTCACGCCCTTTTCACGAGAAGTGCGGGAACGCATCGCCAAAGCCGACCTCACGGCCATCGACTACGTGTTCGCCTGGCTCGGAAACCCGGAACTCCTGCTGGCCATTATCAAACTCATCGAGGACAAATGGAATGCCGACGACGACCTCGCCGAAGTGGGCGTGCAGAGCATTCTGCTCGTGGAAGACTCCGTGCGCTTCTATTCCTCCGCCCTGCCCCACCTCTACCGCATCGTGCTGGAACAAAGCCGCGAGTTTTCGAAAGAGGCCCTCAACGAGCACCTCAAGACGCTGCGTATGCGCGGCCGCCCAAAAATCATGCTGGCACGCTCTTACGAAGAGGCAATGCAGGTGCTCGACTGCTACGGCGACAACCTCCTCGGCATCGTTTCGGACATGAGTTTTATGAGAAACGGAGAGAAAGACGCGCTCGCGGGCTATGCCTTGGCCAAGATGGCAAAAGAGCGCGACGCGCACCTGCCCTTCATTCTCGAATCGAGCGAGGCGGGCAACGCCGCATACGCCGAAAGGCTCGGCGTGCCGTTTATCCATAAAAACTCCAAGACTTACCCGCAGGACTTGCGCCAAATCATTATGGACCAATTCGGATTTGGCGACTTCATTATCCGTGACCCGAGCACGGGCAAGGAAATCCTGCGCATCACCAACCTTAAAGACCTCCAGCAAAACCTCTACAATATTCCCGACGAGGCTTTGCGCAACCACCTTTCGCACAACCACTTCTCGCGCTTCTTCTACTCCCGCGCCATGTTTCCGCCCGCCGAATTGCTGAAAAGGGTGGACGTGAGCGAATATGCTGAAATGGACGAGGCGCGGCGCTTCATCTTTGACATCATCGTGGAATACCGCCGCATCAAGAACTCGGGCGTGGTGGCGGAATACCGCAAGGACCGCTTCGATGCTTACAGCAACTTCGCCCGCATCGGCAACGGCTCGCTCGGTGGCAAAGGGCGCGGCCTCGCGTTCATGGGCACTCTCGTCGCCGGACACCCGCGCCTCGACGACGACCGCATCTGCGTGAATATTCCCCGCACGGTGGTGATCTGCACCGACATCTTCGACGAGTTTATGGAGCGCAACGGGCTTTACCCCGTGGCTCTTAGCGACAGCAGCGACGCGGAGATACTCGCGGCTTTCGAGCGCGGCGTGTTGCCAGAAGCACTTTTAGACGACCTCCTCGCGCTCTTCGACGTGGTGGACCACCCCATCGCCGTGCGCTCCTCGGGCGTGCTGGAAGACGCGCACTACCAGCCGTTTGCCGGCGTATATGCCACTTACATGGTGCCGCGTGTGAGCGACAAGCAGGCTATGCTCGCCCTGCTGCGCTCCGCGATAAAGGCCGTTTACGCCTCGGTATTTTTCAAGGACAGCAAGGCCTATATGACCGCCACGCAAAACCTTATCGACCAAGAGAAGATGGCGATTGTGCTACAAGAGGTAGTCGGCTCGGAGCACGGTCAATACTTTTACCCCACCCTTTCGGGCGTGGCGCGTTCCTTGAACTTCTACCCCATTGGCGAAGAAAAGCCTGCCGATGGCGTGGCAAAGGTGGCATTAGGTTTGGGCGCATACATCGTGGACGGCGGCAAGTCGCTCCGCTTCTGCCCCGCCTATCCGCACAACATATTGCAACTGAGCGAACTGCGCACTGTCCTGCGCGAGGGACAGAAGGAATTTTTCGCCCTCGACCTTTCCATGCTCCAGCAGTCACCCGAAACGGACACGGAATATAATATCCGGCACTTGCCAGTAGCGGCTGCCGACGACCCGGAAACGCTGCGCTACGCGTTTTCCACGCTTAGCCTTGAAGACCAACGGCTCACGCCGGGCGGCGCGGGTGCGGGGCGGCGCGTGGTGACGTTCTCCAACATTCTCGAATACGATGCATTTCCCCTCGCGCGGGTCATCTCCGACCTGCTGCGCATTGGCAGCCGGGGCATGGGCAGACCCGTGGAACTGGAATACGCCATGGACATCCGCGAGGGCAAGGCCTATTTCTACCTCTTGCAGATACGCCCCATCGTGGACGTTTCGGAAGAAACGGAACTCACGCCCGACGACCTTTCGCGCCCCGCGCTCATCAGCAGCACCTCGGTGCTGGGCAACGGCATGGTGGAAGATGTACATTATATATTATATGTACGCTCTGACCGCTTCGACGCGTTGCGCTCCCGCGACATCGCCGCCGAAATAGGCAATCTCAACGAGCAACTGACGGCTCGCGGCGAAAGTTACGTGCTTGTAGGGCCGGGGCGTTGGGGCAGCAGCGACCCCGCGCTGGGCATTCCCGTGAAATGGTCGCACATATCGGGCGCCAAGGCGGTGGTGGAATGCGGGCTCGAGGACTTCCGCGTAGACGCAAGCGAGGGCACGCACTTTTTCCAAAACCTCACGTCGTTTGGCGTGGGCTATTTCACCATTCGCCCCTACCAGGGCGACGGCACGTTCGACGAAGCCCGCCTCAACGCTATGCCCGCCGAATACGAGTCGCACAGCCTGCGCCTCGTGAAGTTCCCCACCCCGCTCTTCATCAAGATGGACGGGCGGCACAGCCGGGGCATCATAAGGGCGAACAATTAAAACACAAAGCAGGCAGAGAGCAATACTCTCTGCCTGCTTTGTATTGTATGTACCAGAAACCTGTTTATGACTTTTCGTGATAGCCGTAGCCGTAGCCATAGCCATAGCCGTAAGTATAGCCGTAACGGTAGTGTCCGTAGCGCGTGCTGACGTATTGCGAACCGTTGAGCACAATCGCCATTTTGTTGTACGTCTTACGCTGATAGAGTTTGTCGACTTCTTTGAGCAGGCGGCGGTCCATAAGTCCCACACGCACCACAAAGAGTGAAACATCGGCATATTTCTTCACGATGTTCGTATCTGCCACAATGTCGATAGGCGGACAGTCAACAAGGACTACGTCATATTCCTTTTTCAATTTCTCAAACAATTTGCCCATCACATCGCTTTGCAGCAGTTCCGTGGGATTGGGCGGCACAACACCGACAGGCAGAATGTCTACACTGCCGTCGAACTGATTATGCAGGATGACGCTATCTATATCATCGGTAGCACCGCACAGGTACGACGTAAGCCCTTGCTTGGGATTGTCCACCAGTTTCGAGAGCGAGGCGTGGCGCAAATCCAAGTCGATGCCCAAGATGCGCTTGCCGCCGAGCGAGAGCGTCTTGGCAAGGTTGCCGGAGATGAAGCTCTTGCCGCTTCCGGCGTTGAAACTGGTAATCATGATGATATTTGCCGTATCTTTCTTCTCCACAAAATAGTCGAGTTTGGTGCGTACCAATCTGAACGACTCGTTAATGAGGTTGCGGCTGTTTTCGCGGATATAGATTTTGCGCTCCGCGTTGTTCTGGCGGTGCTGCCACCAATGCTTCTTGCGACTAAGCAAAGGAATCTCGCCGAGGAAGGGCACCTGCATAAATTCAAGGTCCTTGCGGCCGCGCACCGTGCGGTTGAGGAACTCACCGAGGAAGATGATACCGCCGGGGATTGCCAGGCCGAGGGCAAAGGCAATCAGCAATATCGAAGCACTGCGCGGCGACGTGAGCCCGCCGCCATAAGGAGGCTGGATAATGCGCGTGTTCCACGCCGTGAAGGTTTTGGAGAGTTCATTCTCCTCGCGCTTCTGCAAGAGATAAATGTAAAGGGCTTCCTTCACCTTCTGCTGACGGTCGATGCTAAGCAGCTGCTGTGCCTGACGCGGTGCGGAAGCAATCTTTTGGTTCGTAAGCGCTTCATTGGCTTCAGCATTAGAAATCTGCTTGCGAATTTGCGCAATGAGATTTTCGAGCGAGCGCACGATAGCCGTTTGCTGCGTGGCGAGGTCACGATCCATTTTCTGCACGAGGGCATTGTCCTCACTGCTGTTGGAGAGCAGGTCGTTGCGCGTAAGCACGGTCTGATTGTAGGAAGCGATAAGCGCTTCGATACCCGTACCGCCGATGCCCGTATTTGTAGGCAGCAACTGTCCGGCTCGGTTCTTATCGGAAAGATAATCCTTAATATATATAGCCATGGAGAGCTGATTGTTCAGTTGAATCAGGTCGTTGGCATTCTTTCCGCTCTGCTGCATATACATGCTCGACGCCTCTTGGAGGTTAGGCATGAGATTGCTGCTCTTGTAGTCTGAAATCTTTTGGTCTACGTCGCCCAATTCCTTGGAAAGCGTATTCAGTCGCTCAGTGATAAACTCTGACGTACTTTCAGCAATAAGGTTTTTGTCGTGCATCCAATGCTCGTTATAAACCTCTACCAATGTAACTAGAAGGTCGTCAGCGCGGGCGGGCACTTCATCGTTGATGCTAAGATTAAGAATAGTGGATTCCTTGTCGGCCAGTGCAACGGATAGTCTGCCTGAATAGCGGGCGGCAATGGCATTGGCCGGATATTTCGTCACCGTTATTTCTTCGCCAATGTAGTCAGTCAAGCCCACGGGCGTTTCGTTGATAATCAACTTACCGACGGGTGTCTTCACAGCTTGCCCGATGCGCGTCTTGATATCTTTGACGTGAATTTCTTCTTCATCATAAATCGTGAAGTCGTGGATTACGAGGCTTTTATCCTCTTCTACTTTCAAATTAAAAGTAAAAGGCAGCGCAGTATCTCGCTTGTCGAGCACCACAGAGACGGGCGCATTGTTGTAGAGCGGCAAAGAGTGCAAACCTTCCTTTATGGAGATTTGCAGGTCAAGGCCGAGGCGCTTCGTAGCCTCCTGCATCAGCACGGGCGCGCTGATAGTGAGGATTTCGTTGTTGATGTTAGTGTTTGAAGAAATAATACCAAGATTGGCAATTTCCTGCATTGTGCCAGACGACTTTTGGTCGTTGTCTTTAATAAGTACCGAGGCGTTGCGTTGATAAACGGGCGTAGTTGTTAGGATTTTGAACACCGCAATTGTCATTGCGATGATCACCGCCGCTACAAAATAATACCAGCGCGAAAGGAATAGTAGTCCGTATTCTTCAAGACTCATGCCTTGTTCCTCTTCTTGCTGACCCAAGTTGTTTCTTTCTGTATCAGGCATCATAATGCTTTGATTTTGTTAGAGTTTTAGGAAGTAAACGCGCGCTAAGCGCATTCCTAACACGATTAAAATATGAAAGATGTTTTTGTATAAAGAACTTATTGCCCACTTTAACGCAATAAACTCTTTGCAAATATAAACAGAAAAAAGCAAACTGCGCAATATCTGCTAAGATAATTGCATTTCTTTTTATTTTGAATAGGATTAAAGCGACGCCTGCGGGGATAAAAATGATAAGGAGATGCTCTGGCATCTCCTTATATATAATATTGTATGGTTGCTTAGTTCACTTCCTCAAGATCTTCCAGGTCGTAAACGTCGAGTTCTTCCAAATCGTCGTCATCTTCTGCAACCTCAATGTCGTCCTGCCAGTCGGCAAAATCGGCGTTAAAGGTGGCTGCCTCGCGGTCGCGGTGCACGATAGAACCGCCCTCGAGCATCGTTTGCAATTTGTTGCTCTCGCTGTTGAGTTCCGTCCAGAGCAGGTCTTTCAGTTCGGTGAGACCGTAGCCCGTAACGGAGCTGATAAAACAAGTGGGCAGATCTTGCGGCAGTTCGGCGCGCAGCATGTCCATGAGTTCCTCGTCGAGCAGGTCTGCCTTGGTGATGGCGAGAATGCGGTGCTTGTCGAGAATGGCGGGATTAAACTTACGCAACTCGCCCACGAGAATTTCGTATTCCTTTGCTATGTTATCCGTGTCGCCGGGTATCATGAAGAGCAGCAGGGAGTTGCGCTCAATGTGGCGCAGGAAGCGCAGACCAAGGCCGCGCCCCTCTCCCGCGCCTTCGATGATGCCGGGAATGTCGGCCATGACAAACGACTTGCCGTCGCGGTAGCTCACAATGCCGAGGCTCGGCTCGAGCGTGGTAAAGGGATAGTCGGCAATTTTGGGGCGGGCGGACGAAAGTGCCGACACAAGCGTGGACTTGCCCGCGTTGGGGAAGCCCACGAGGCCTACGTCGGCGAGCAGTTTCAGTTCGAGGATGACCATCAGTTCTTGCATCGGTTCGCCAGGTTGTGCGTAGCGCGGCGTTTGGTTGGTGGCGGTGCGGAACTGCCAGTTGCCCAGCCCTCCGCGTCCTCCTTTAAGTAGCATCACCACTTGCCCGTCCTCACACACGTCGCAGAGGTACTTGCCCGTCTCGGCGTCGTAGGCCACCGTGCCGGGCGGCACGTCGATGTATTTGTCCTCGCCGTCCGAACCGTGGGAGCAGCATTTGCCGCCGTTGCCGCCGTTGCCGGCGAAGACGTGCCGCTCGTAGCGCAGGTGGAGAAGCGTCCAAAAGTTATGGTTGCCGCGCAGGTACACGTTGCCGCCGCGTCCGCCGTCGCCGCCGTCGGGCCCGCCGTTGGGCTGGTACTTGGCGCGGTGCAGGTGGATAGAGCCGCGGCCGCCCTTGCCGGAGCGGCAGAATATCTTAACGTAGTCTACGAAATTGCTTTCAGCCATTAAAGGGAAATTTAAGTAAACAAGTAAACGAGTAGACAAGTAAACAAGACAAGTTTCTCATGTAAAATATCATTAGCAAGACACATCTGTCTCGTTTACTCGTTTACTTGTCTACTCGTTTACTAATATATGAAATGTATTTCTTCACACATTATCAATCACCCCGCACAACGCGGCGTTGATTTCTTCGAGTGCGCCGTAGCCCTTGATGGCGTGGAGTTTTCCTTCGGCGGTATACCAGGCGGCAAGGGGTGCGGTTTGCGAGTGGTACACTTCAAGACGCTTGCGAATGGTTTCGGCGTTGTCGTCGGCGCGGCCGGAAGTCTTGCCACGGTTAAGCAGGCGCTCGGTAAGCATCTCCTCGGGCACTTCCAGTTGAAGCACGGCACTTACCTCCGTACCACGTTCGGCAAGCATCTTTTTGAGGGCTTCGGCTTGCGGAATGGTGCGGGGGAAACCGTCGAAGATAACGCCTTCGCAGGGGCAAAGGCTGTCATAAACGTTGGCGAGGATTTCTATCATCAGTTCATCGGGAATGAGTTGCCCTTTGTCGATAAACTGCTGCGCCGTGCGTCCCAATTCCGTGCCTTGCTTGATTTCGGCGCGCAGCACATCGCCGGTAGAGATATGGCGGAAACCGTATTTAGCCACGAGCAAGTCGCTCTGAGTGCCTTTGCCCGAACCGGGGGCACCGAATATAACGAGATTTTTCATGTATATATATAATAATGTATAGAGTTCAAGGGTTAGTAGACGAGATTTTTATTTTCCGACAACTTAGACAACTTTAGACAACTTGTTATCTGCATTGCTGTTTTATTATGACGACAACAGGGACAACTTTAGACAACTTACAGTTGTCTTTCAGCATGCGAGGCGGGCGTATAAAATACGCCCCGTTGTCTTTGTTGTCGTCGTATTAAGCGTGTGCGTTTTCAGAGTTTAAGAGTTGTTTATTGTTGTCTTTGCTGTCGATTCAACAAAACTCATTTTCCTCGTTTCCTAAAAAGAAGTCAGTCTTCCACCGTATAGATGTGCCGCAGATTGCGCCCCTCGCCGTCGTAGTCGAGACCGTAGCCCACGATGAAGTCGTTGGGGATTTCGAAGCAGCAATAGGGGATGTCGAGGTCTACCTTGAGGTTGCCGGGCTTCACAAGCAGGGCAGAAATCAGCACGCGCTTGGGATGATAGTTTTCAAGCAGCGCGAGGAGTTCCTTCATGGTGAGACCCGAGTCGATGATGTCTTCCACGATGACAACCGTGCGGCCCTCAATCGGTTCGTTAAGGCCAATGAGTTGGCGCACCTTTCCCGTAGAACTGGTGCCCTGGTAAGAGGCCATGCGCACAAAGGAGATTTCGCAAGGCACGCTGACGGCACGCAGCAGGTCGGCTGCAAAAACGAAAGAGCCGTTGAGCACGGCGAGGAAAAGCGGCTGTTCGCCGGCGAGGTCGGCACTGATTTGTGCGCCGAGGGCAGCCACGCGCTCCTTGATTTTTTCTTCGGGAATGCTGACGGCGAAGCTGCGGTCTTTGATTTTGACGGTTTCCATGTTATAAGTATATAGTCGGAGGGCACAATTATTATAAATCTTTGCGCTTGCCTACTTTTCTCAACTATCTGCGCAGGCAAATAGCCCAAACAGGCACTATCTTACGGCAAAAGTACAATTATTTTTCGTACTTTTGCGTTCAAAATGCAATAAGTGATGATAAATTCGGATTTTTTTGAACGAAAAATAGGTTTCAACGACATCCGTACGAGGTTGAAAGGGCGTTGTTTCTCAACGCTCGGCACAGAATGGGTAGACACTAACTTTAAGTTTCTCGCCACCTTTGCCGAGGTGCGCCGCGCCCTCGACCTCCACACGGAGTTCGTGCGCCTGTTCCAGGAAGATGCGGCGGATTTCGACGCTGACTTCTTCGACGTGCGCGAGCCGCTGCTGCGCGTACGCCCGGAGCGCACATACATGGAAGAGCAAGACCTTTTCTATCTCAAACGCTCGTTGGCAACCATCGAACGCTTCGCCACGCTGTTTCGCAAAACAGCAGACGAAAAAGGCGAAGACGATACCGCCGCGCCGCTCTATCCCACACTCGCTTCCGTGGCCGCCGACGTGGCGGTGTTTCCCGATATCGTGAAGCGCATCGACGAGGTGCTCAACAAATACGGAAAGGTGAAAGACACCGCCTCGCCCGAACTACTCTCCATTCGCCACCAGATTGAAATCAACACGCGCAGCATCTCCCACTCCCTGCGCGGCATCATCAACGAGGCCCGCACCGAGGGCTACATCAACCGCGACATCAGTCCCACGCTCCGCGACGGCCGCCTCGTTATTCCCGTGGCGCCGGCTCTTAAAAAGAAGATAAAGGGAATTGTGCACGACGAGAGCGCAACGGGCAAGACCGTATTCATCGAACCGACCGCCGTGGTGGAGGCCAACAACAAGATACGCGAGTTGAAAGCCGCCGAACGCCGCGAAATCATACGTATCCTGCAAGAACTCACTGCCGCCGTGCGCCCCGCGCTCGACGACATGCTTGCTTCCCTGCGCTTCCTCGCGCTCATCGACTTCCAGCGCGCCCTGATGACGTATGCCGAGAGCATGGACGCCTGCGTGCCGCGCCTTGTGTCCGACCCCTGCCTCACGATGCGCGAGGCCTATCACCCTCTGCTTGTGGAAAGTCTCAAGCGCAAGGGCGAAGAAATGACACCGCTTAACGTGTCGCTGCCGCGCGACAAGCGTTTCATCATTATCTCCGGCCCCAACGCCGGCGGCAAGTCGGTGTGCCTCAAAACCGTGGGGCTGCTGCAATACATGCTGCAATGCGGTATGCCCGTACCCGTGAGCGAAGCCTCTACCTTCGGCATCTTCTCGCAGATATTCATAGATATGGGCGACGAGCAAAGCATTGAAAACGACCTTTCTACCTATTCCTCGCATCTGCAAAACATGAAGCTGATGCTCCGCGAGACCAACGCCACCACGCTCCTGCTCATCGACGAGATGGGCAGCGGCACGGAACCGCAAATCGGCGGTATACTCGCTGAGTGCATCCTCGACCGCTTCGTGCAGAGCCGCGCCTTCGGCGTCATCACCACGCACTATCAAAATCTCAAGCAGTACGCCTCGCATACTCCGGGCGTAGTGGCTGGCGCGATGCTCTACGACCGCCAGCAGCTGCAGCCCCTCTTCACCCTCGCCCTCGGCACGCCGGGCAGTTCGTTCGCTTTGGAGATTGCCCGCAAAATCGGGCTGCCGGCCGACGTGATACGAGAGGCTGAAGAGCTCGTGGGGCGCGACTACGTGGTGAGCGAGAAATATATCCAGGACATCATTCGCGACAAGAACTATTGGGAAAACAAGCGCCGCGCCGTGCACGACCAGGAAAAGAACCTCGACCGACTGCTCGAGCGTTACGACCAAGAAATCACCGACACCCGCACGCGCCGCCAGGCCGTGCTGGCCGAGGCCCGCGAGCAGGCGCAGACGCTCCTCGAGAGTGCCAACGCCCGAATAGAAAATACGATCCGCGAAATCCGTGAGGCCGAAGCCGAGCGCGAGCGTACGAAGCAGGTGCGCCGCGACCTTCAAGAGTTTAAGGAAGAGGCTTTGAGCGAAGCCGCCGACCTCGAAGAGCAACGCCTGCAACGCAAGATGCGACAGATAGAGGAGCGGCGCAAACGCCGCGAAGAACGCCGCGCGGGCAAGGCTGGCGCGGCAGGAAACGCCGCCACGGCTGCCGCCGCGCCTCAAAAGGCAGAGAAACCAGTTGTGGCAGGTTGCTGGGTGCGCCTGAAAGAAATGCCCGACGTGCGCCCCGGCCGCGTGGAGACGGTGAAAGGCCGCAGCGCAAAGGTGCTCTTCGGAAGCATTTACAACCAAATCGACGTTGCCCGCCTCGAAGTGTGCGATGCACCCGCACCAGAAAAGCCTCTGGCGCAGCAGGCCGTGAGTTACATCAGCCGCCAGACGCGCGACGCCATCGACGAAAAGAAACTCAACTTCAAGCCCGACATCGACCTGCGCGGAATGCGCGTGGACGAGGCGTTGTACATCATCACAAACTTTATCGACGATGCCGTGCTCCTCGGCGTTTCCCGCGTGCGCATCTTGCATGGCACGGGCACGGGCGCACTGCGCGAACTCACCCGCAACTATCTCCGCACCGTGGCGCAGGTGAAGCACGTGCGCGACGAACACGTGCAGTTTGGCGGCGCGGGTATCACCGTGGTGGACTTGGAATAACCGTCTTTTTGGAAAATAAGGAGCAAGCCGCACACAATATTATATATACGCGCGCGAGCCCGGTACGCATCAGTAATTGCCTGCCCTAAGGGGCGGGCAATTATTTTTTTAGTCATTGGCTGAAACAATCTTCCAGACACTCAACACACAATTCAACCAACACGTAGCCAATTATCACGGGGATATTTTTTATTTCCTCGGGACTATTTTTTTCCTTTCTCCTTGATATTTTTTTCTTTCTGCGCCGAAAATTTTTGTTACAAAGTTTGTAACGCTTGTTACAAAGTTTGTAATACGTGTTACAAAGTTTGTAATACATGTTACAAAGTTTGTAACAAAAAATATCTCCGAGAAAATAAAAACGGTCATATAGGACCATAGAAATTTTCTGCGCAGAAAGGGAAAATTATCTCCGTGAGTGTGAAAATTATCTTAGCAGACAGCGACCACCGTCTTAGCGTATAGTTCGGAGAAATAAGCAGGGAATAAGAACAAGCCCATTTTTCGGCGAACGCTACAAACCGCAAGTCCGCAATAGAGGCAATAAAAAATCTATTTGCCCCTTTTCTTATAAGATAGTGCGCTTTCTTCGGAAAAATTTACGTACTTTTGCAGAAAGCAAACCAATCGAGTTTACCGCAAACTATGGAAACGCTCAAACACGAATGCGGAGTGGCCATGATAAGGCTGCTCAAACCGCTGAGTTACTACGAAGAAAAATACGGCTCCTGGATGTACGGTCTCAACAAACTCTATCTCATGATGGAGAAACAGCACAACCGGGGGCAGGAAGGCGCAGGACTGGCCTGCGTGAAAATGGAAGCCGCGCCGGGCGAGGAATTTATGTTTCGCGAACGGGCATTGGGTGGAGGCGCTATCCAGGAAATATTTGCGGAAGTTCACGGCAAAATCGGCAGCTACTCTCAGTCCGAACTCCACGACGCGGCCTTCGCCGCGCGGCATATTCCCTTTGCGGGCGAAATATACATGGGCCACTTACGGTATTCTACTACCGGCAAAAGTGGCCTTTCGTATGTCCATCCCTTCCTGCGCCGCAACAACTGGCGCGCCAAGAACCTGTGCATCTGCGCCAACTTCAACATGACGAACGTGCCGGAAATCTTCAACGAGATAGCCGTGAAGGGTCAGCACCCGCGCATGGTGTCGGACACGTACATTCTCCTCGAACAACTTGGGCACAGACTCGACCGCGAAAGCGAACGCTGCTTCAACGAGGCCATGGAGCAGGGACTGACCAATACAGACATCACGCGCTACATCGAAGACCACATCAACCTTGCCAACGTGCTCAAGCTCTCCGCCCCCGTGTGGGACGGCGGCTACGTGCTTTGCGGCGTGACGGGCAGCGGCGAGATGATGTGCATGCGCGACCCGTGGGGCATCAGGCCCGCCTTCTGGTATAAGGACGACGAGATAATGGTGGTGGCGTCGGAACGCCCCGTCATTCAAACCTCGCTCGACGTGGAAGCCCACGACGTGCATGAACTGCGTCCCGGCGAAGCCCTGCTGATGAACAAGCGCGGCGGGCTGCGCACGGAGCAGATACTACCGGCAGAGAACGTGAAGCCCTGCTCCTTCGAACGCGTGTATTTCAGCCGCGGCTCCGACGTGGACATCTACCGTGAGCGCAAGGAACTGGGGCGGTCGCTCGTCGAGCCTATCCTGAAAGCCGTGAACTATGAACTGGACAACACGGTGCTCAGCTATATCCCCAACACCGCCGAGGCGGCCTATTACGGTATGGTGGAGGGCTTTAACGACTATCTCAACCAACAGAAAATCGAAGAGATAAAACGCCTCGGCGGCACTGCCTCGCACGCTGACCTCGAGCGCATTCTCTCGCGCCGCGTGCGTACGGAGAAAGTGGCATGGAAGGACATCAAGATGCGCACCTTCATCGCCGAGGGCAACAGCCGCAACGACCTCGCCGCCCACGTGTACGACATCACTTACGGCAGCATCCGGCCGGGCATTGACAACCTTGTGGTAATCGACGATAGCATCGTGCGCGGCACTACGCTGCGCGAGAGCATCATTCGCATTCTCAACCGCCTGCACCCGAAGCGCATCGTGGTGGTGAGTTCCTCGCCGCAGGTGCGCTATCCCGACTACTACGGCATCGACATGGCAATGATGGACGAGTTTATCGCTTTCCGCGCCGCCGTGGCTTTGGCCCACGACCGCGGGCTCGCACCCCTGCTCGACGACATCTATCGCCGCTGCAAAGAGCAGGAACATCTGCCTAAGGAGCAGATTGTGAACCACGTGCGCGACCTTTACGAGCAGTTCACGGCCGATGAGATTTCAAACAAGATGGTGGAGATGCTCCGCCCCGACGGCGTGACGACGGAAATCCACCTCGTTTACCAAACGCTCGAAGGCTTGCACAACGCCTGCCCCACGTCGCCCGGCGACTGGTATTTCAGCGGGCACTACCCCACCCCCGGCGGAAATATGCGCATCAACCAAGCCTTTATACATTATTACGAAAACGCGGAACCTACAAAATAAAATACCACCCCTAAATATGAGAAACGTAACCTTAATCCTCAACGACGGCACGCGGTTTCACGGACAGTCTTTCGGATATGAAAGTCCCGTGGCAGGCGAAGTCGTGTTCAACACCGCCATGAGCGGCTACCCCGAAAGCCTCACCGACCCGTCGTATGCCGGACAGTTGATGACGCTCACCTATCCCCTTGTGGGCAACTACGGCGTGCCGCCCTTTACCAACGATGACGATGGACTCGCCAACTTTATGGAGAGCGACCGCATACACGCCTCGGCCATTATCGTAAGCGATTACAGCACGGAATACAGCCACTGGAATGCCTGCGAAAGCCTCGCCGACTGGCTCAAGCGCGAACACGTGCCAGGCATCACGGGCATCGACACACGCGAACTTACCAAACTGCTGCGCGAGCACGGCGTGATGATGGGAAAAATCGTCTTCGACGACGAGCCGGACAATGTGCCTACGGCGGAATACGAAGGGGTGAACTATGTGGAAAAAGTGTCGTGCAAGGAAATCATCACTTACCGCAAGGGCGCAGGCCGCCGCGTAGTACTCGTGGACTGCGGCGTGAAGAACAACATTATCCGCTGCCTGCTGCGTCGCGGCGTGGAAGTGGTGCGCGTGCCTTGGGACTACAATTTCAATGAATTGGAGTTTGACGGCCTGTTCCTCGCCAACGGCCCCGGCGACCCGAACACCGCAGCCAAGACCGTGGAGCACATTCGCCAGTTCCTCGCCAACCCGAACGTGCGCCCCTGCATGGGTATCTGCATGGGCAACCAACTGCTCTCGAAAGCCGCCGGCGCCTCTATTTACAAACTCAAATACGGCCACCGCTCGCACAACCAGCCCGTACAACTCTGCGGCACAAACAAATGCTACGTCACGAGCCAAAACCACGGCTACGCCGTCGACTCCGCCACGCTGCCCAAGGACTGGACGCCATTATTTATAAATATGAACGACGGCTCCAACGAAGGCATCCGCCACAACAGCAACCCGTGGTTCTCCGCCCAGTTCCACCCCGAGGCATGCAGCGGACCGCTCGACACGGATTTCCTCTTCGATGACTTTATTAAGATATTGTAAGTAAAACAGAGTAAACAAGTGAACGAGACATATTGAAACGACAACATAGACAACAAGAGACAACTCTTAAACTCTGAAAACGCATCACTTAAATATGACGACAACAAAGACAACAGGGCGTATTTTATACGCCCGCCTCGCATGCTGAAAAGACAACTAAAAGTTGTCGAAAGTTGTCTCTGTTGTCGTCATAATAAAAACAGCAATGCAGATAACAAGTTGTCTAAAGTTGTCCCTGTTGTCGTCAATATAAAACCTCAAATCTCGTCTACTCGTAACCAAACAACCACTATGGAAAAGACCATAAAGAAAGTTTTGCTCCTCGGTTCCGGCGCATTGAAAATCGGCGAAGCCGGCGAATTTGACTATTCTGGCTCGCAGGCGCTCAAAGCGCTGCGCGAAGAAGGCATCGAAACGGTGCTCATCAATCCCAACATCGCCACGGTACAAACGTCGGAAGGCGTGGCCGACCATATCTACTTCCTTCCCGTCACGCCCTTCTTCGTGGAAGAAGTCATCAAGAAAGAGCAGCCGCAGGGCATCATGCTGGCCTTCGGCGGACAAACCGCACTCAACTGCGGCGTGGAACTTTACCGCCAGGGCATCCTCGAAAAATACGGCGTGCAGGTGCTTGGCACGCCCGTACAGGCCATTATGGACACGGAGGACCGCGAACTCTTCGTAAACAAACTCAACGAAATCAACGTCAAGACCATACAGAGCGAAGCCTGCGAAAGCATCGGGCAGGCACGCGCCGCCGCCAAGGCACTGGGCTACCCCGTCATTCTGCGTGCCGCCTACGCCCTCGGCGGACTTGGCTCGGGCTTCTGCGACAATGAAGAGGAACTCAACAAACTTGCAGAAAAGGCATTCTCCTTCTCCCCGCAGGTGCTCGTGGAGAAGAGCCTGAAAGGCTGGAAAGAAATAGAATACGAAGTGGTGCGCGACCGCTTCGACAACTGCATCACGGTGTGCAACATGGAAAACTTCGACCCGCTCGGCATTCACACGGGCGAGAGCATCGTGATAGCCCCGTCGCAGACGCTTACCAACAACGAATACCACAAGCTCCGCGAGCTGGCCATTCGCATCGTGCGCCACATCGGCATCGTGGGCGAATGTAACGTGCAGTATGCCCTCGACCCCGAGTCGGAAGACTATCGCGTGATTGAGGTGAACGCACGCCTCTCGCGCTCCTCCGCCCTCGCCTCGAAAGCCACCGGCTATCCGCTCGCACTCGTAGCGGCAAAGCTCGGACTGGGCTACGGGCTCTTCGACCTGAAAAACTCCGTGACTAAGACTACCACGGCTTTCTTCGAGCCGGCATTGGACTACGTGGTGTGCAAAATACCGCGCTGGGACCTCGGAAAGTTTCGTGGCGTTGACCGCGAACTGGGTTCGTCGATGAAATCCGTAGGCGAGGTGATGGCCATCGGGCGCACATTCGAGGAGGTCATACAGAAGGGCCTGCGCATGATAGGACAAGGCATGCACGGCTTCGTGGACAATAAAGAATTGAAGATTGAAAACGTGGACGCCGCCCTGCGCGAGCCGACCGACAAGCGCATCTTCGTGATTGAAAAGGCATT
Organism: Bacteroidales bacterium; assembly: GCA_004556745.1. Lineage (GTDB taxonomy): Bacteria > Bacteroidota > Bacteroidia > Bacteroidales > Bacteroidaceae > Alloprevotella. The sequence goes on from SFFY01000009.1 coordinate 54,083, forward strand.
GCTGCAAGGCTATACCATCGACCAAATCCACGAACTTACGAAGATTGACAAGTGGTTCCTGCAAAAGCTCCACAACATTCACCTCACCGACCGCGAACTGCACGCCTGCCCCGACCTTGCCTCGCTGAGCCAAGACCTCCTGCGCCGCGCCAAGCGCCAGGGCTTCACCGACTTCCAGATTGCCCGAGCCGTGGGACTCGAAAAGACGCAGAGCATGGAGCAGGCCATCATGTCGGTGCGCAACCTCCGCAAGCAGTTCGGCATCGTGCCCTGCGTGAAGCAAATCGACACGCTCGCCGCCGAATATCCTGCGCAGACCAATTACCTCTACCTAACATATAGCGGCACGGCGCACGACATTGAGTTTGAAAACGACAAGAAGAGCGTCGTGGTGCTCGGTTCGGGTGCCTATCGCATCGGCTCGTCGGTAGAATTTGACTGGTGCGGCGTGCAGGCACTCGGCACCATTCGCCGCGAGGGCTACCGCTCCATCATGATCAACTACAACCCTGAGACGGTTTCAACCGACTACGACATGTGCGACCGCCTCTATTTCGACGAGCTGACCTTCGAGCGCGTGATGGATATCCTCGACCTCGAAACGCCCTACGGCGTAATCGTCTCCACCGGCGGACAAATCCCCAACAACCTCGCGCTGCGCCTCGACGAGCAGTACGTGCCCCTGCTCGGCACACAGGCCCGCTACATCGACAATGCCGAGGACCGCGAAAAGTTCTCCGCCATGCTCGGACGCATCGGCGTGGACCAGCCCGAGTGGAGCGCACTCACGTCGATGGAAGACATCAACGAGTTTATCGGCCGCGTGGGCTTCCCCGTCCTCGTCCGTCCAAGTTACGTGCTTTCCGGCGCAGCGATGAACGTATGCAGCAACGAGGAAGAACTGGAACGCTTCCTGCAACTCGCCGCCAACGTGTCGAAGAAGCACCCCGTCGTGGTGAGCCGCTTCCTGCAGCACGCCAAGGAGGTGGAAATGGATGCCGTGGCGCGCGACGGCGAAATCATCGCCTACGCCATATCGGAGCACATCGAGTTTGCCGGCGTGCACTCCGGCGATGCCACGATTCAGTTCCCGCCGCAAAAGCTCTACGTGGAAACGGCACGGCGCATCAAGAAGATTTCCAAGAAAATTGCCGCCGAACTGCATATCAGCGGCCCGTTCAACATTCAGTTCCTCGCCCGCGAGAACGACATCAAGGTCATCGAGTGCAACCTCCGCGCCTCGCGCTCCTTCCCCTTCGTGAGCAAGGTGCTCAAAATAAACCTCATCGACCTCGCCACGCGCATCATGCTTGGCCTACCCGTCGAGAAACCCGCGAAGAGCCTCTTCGACCTCGACTACGTGGGTGTGAAAGCCTCGCAATTTTCGTTTAGCCGCCTGCAAAAGGCCGACCCCGTGCTCGGCGTGGACATGGCCTCGACGGGCGAGGTGGGTTGCCTCGGCGAAGACGCACGTTCCGCCCTCTTGAAGAGCATGATTGCCGTGGGCCACAAAATCCCCGCCAAGAACATCCTCCTCTCCACGGGCGACGGCAAGCGCAAGGCCGAGATGCTCGAAGCCTCCAAGATACTCGTGCAGCACGGCTACCGCCTCTTTGCCACCGACGGCACGTCGCGCTACCTCACCGAGAACGGCATTGAAAATACCCGCGTCTACTGGCCCACGGAAGAGGGGCAGCCGCAGGCGCTCGACATGCTCCACCGCCGCGAGGTGGACATGGTGGTGAATATCCCCAAGAACCTCACCGCCGGCGAACTGACCAACGGCTACAAGATACGCCGCGCCGCCATCGACCTCAACATCCCGCTCATCACCAACGCCCGCCTCGCCTCCGCCTTCATCTACGCTTTCTGCACCCTCGGCGTGGAGCAACTCGACATCAAGTCGTGGGAAGAATATTAAGGCGAAGCACGGGCTACCGAGCAAAATGATTTTTTCACCATGAAGAATATAAATATCTTTATTGCAGGTTCAAAGAACATTTCGATTTACCGTGAGGGTCTTATCCTATGGTCCAACGGCAAGAACTATACATATAGGGACAAGGACAGGGACTGTCAGATCAATATGTATTCGTTCAAGGAAGTTGGAGACGATCAGGATGTTTATAATGCTGTTATTACAGAAAAGACAGACATTATACTATTCGTTGTTGAAGGTTCCATAGGCGAAAAGACCAAGGAAGAACTGCAGAAAGCCAAAGAAGGCTTTCATCAGAAAGGACATCCGGAGATTTGGGTGTTTATGCATCGGGCAGAGACAAATGCCGTGAATTATCTTGAAGGTGCATTAGGAAGAAAATATGCAGTAGAATTTGAGTCGGCAGAGGATCTTATAAATAAAGTGAATGTTCGTATGGACAATTATCTTGACAGAATGGGACATCAGGAAAGAACCGTTCAAAGATTACCGTCCAAAACATCAACATGGACAAGATGGGCAAGCCTTGTACTGACAGGACTTGTTTGCCTATTAGCAGGTCTTGGCATCGGCAAGTGCTTTGAAGAAACAGAAGCAGATGAAATAAAAGCGGAAAGCCCGATGTTGCTGATTGCAGGCGGTGGGTCAGTGGCAAACTTCATAGAGGAACGTCCGGGAACATTGATACCCGCTTTGGCCGACTATCCCAATGGCTATTTCCTGCATCTACCTACCAAGTCAGCGTGGAAGATGCTGGTGGAAGAAGTGGTTTCGTTGCAGGACACGAGAAGGTATTATCCCATTTGTTTATCTGCCACAGAGGCAACCGATAGCGACTTCTGTAGTGCCCAAATTTCCCAACAGATGTTCCTTGACAGTGCGATAGTGGTATCCTGCAAATTAGGAGAGGACTCTTTGACGGTTTATGCTCAAAAGGATTGCAAGTTTCTTAAGGAAAA
>SFFY01000041.1 GCA_004556745.1 Bacteroidales bacterium
TTGTCTTTTGTTGTCTTTGTTGTCGTCTTATATAGAAACGCCAGGCGATACATTGGTCATGCCCATTGCTTTGTTGTTTATGACGACAACATAGACAACTTGAAACAACCTTCTGTTGTTTCGCAAAGCAAATCGCGGTGCCTTTTCTTGGACGGCAACCTATACAATCATGGACAACTGAAAGTTGTCTTTTGTTGTCTTTGTTGTCGTCTTATATAAAACAACCTCTTATAGTTGTCGTTTTGTGGAAACAATTTCGCTTTAACGCAAAAACGGGAGCAGAACTCCCGTTTTTGTGAAAGGTGATCGGAAAAGGCTATGCCTGACCGGTCATCTGATATACGATGTCCATGATTTGCTTGCCGAGCGCATCGGCTTCCTCCATAGTGTGTGCTTCGGAGTAAACGCGGATAATCGGCTCGGTGTTGCTCTTGCGGAGATGTACCCACTTGTCGGCGAAGTCGATCTTCACACCGTCGATGTCGGTTACGTGCTCGTTCTTGTAGAGCTCCTTCACCTTTTGCAGGATAGCATAGATGTCGGTGGTGGGGTCGAGGTCGATGCGGTTCTTCGCAATGAAATACTTAGGCAGAGAGTCACGCAGTTCGGTAGCCTTCATGCCCGTCTTGGCCAGGTGCGTGAGCAAGAGGGCGATACCTACGAGCGCGTCGCGTCCGCTGTGGGCTGCGGGGTAGATTACGCCGCCATTGCCTTCGCCGCCGATCACGGCACCCGTTTCGCGCATCTTCATCACGACGTTCACCTCACCCACGGCAGCAGGAGTATAGTTGCAGCCGTATTTCTCGGTCACGTCGCGTAGGCCGCGCGTAGAGGAGAGGTTCGACACGGTGTTGCCCGGTGTGTGCTGCAGGACGTAGTCGGCAACGGCCACGAGCGTGTTTTCTTCACCGAACATCGTACCGTCCTCGCAGATGAGTGCCAAGCGGTCTACATCGGGGTCAACCACGAAGCCGATGTCGTGGCGGCCCTTGCGGAGCAGGTTGCGGATTTCGCTGAGATTTTCCTTCAAAGGCTCGGGGTTGTGGGCGAAGTCGCCGGTAGGTTCGGTGTTGAGACCCGTTACGTGCGTCACGCCGAGTTGTCCGAGGAGTTTAGGCAGAATGATGCCGCCCACGGAGTTCACGGTGTCGATGGCCACGTTGAAGTGGGCGCGGCTGATGGCTTCCACGTCTACGAGTTCGAGGTCCTTGACGAGTTCGATGTGGCGCTGGTCGTAGCTGAGGTTCTTGGTGTAGCAGCCGAGGCTGTCCACGTCGGCATACTCAAAGTTGCAGCTGTTGGCGAGGCGCACCACCTCGGAGGCTTCTGCGGGCGGGAGGAACTCGCCCTTTTCGTTGAGGAATTTCAGGGCGTTCCACTGGCGGGGATTATGGCTGGCGGTGATGATGATGCCACCGCATGCCTTTTCCATCGTAACGGCCAGTTCGGTGGTCGGCGTGGAGGCGAGACCGATGTTCACCACATCGAAGCCCATGCTCATCAGCGTGCCGCAGACTACGTGCATCGTCATCTCGCCGGAGATGCGAGCATCGCGGCCTACGATGATTTTGCGACGGAAGGAGCGGCTCACCACTTTCTCGCGCAGGGCGGCGTAAGCCGAAACGGATTTTGCAATGTCTACGGGGTTGAGCGTATCGCCCACTTTTCCGCCGATGGTGCCGCGGAAACCCGAAATGGATTTAATGAGTGTCATTTTTGAGAAAAATTATTTTGCCAGTTGTTCTTTGATGAATGCTTCCATCTCGGGCAGGTGCTTCTCTGCGCTTTCGAGCAGTGCAAGCTGGTTCTTGGTGCGCACGAGATTGTGCTCGGGATATTGCGTCTTGAAATAGGTGTCGCCGTTGAGGTAGTCGGCGTAGAAACGTACCACCTGCATATAGGGGAAGAGCGTGGCGGCATAGGGCAGGTTCTCAATTTCGATGGGGGTGAGGAACTTGCTGGCCGTTTTCAGATAGCCCTTCGTGAAAGCCTTGAAGACCTCCATGTTGAAGCCCACCTTGTCGATTTCGGGGCAATCCTCTGCCACGAAGTTGGCGGCGGAGCGCAGGAAGTCGCCGTAGTCGGAGAAGATGAAGCTGGGCATCACGGTGTCGAGGTCGATGACACAGAGCACGTTGTCGTTCTGGTCAAAGAGAATGTTGTCGACCTTCGTGTCGCAGTGGCACACGCGCTTGGGCAGTTTGCCTTCGCGGTGGAGGCGTTCGCCGCGGCACATGTTTTCGGCACGCGCCATCACCTCGTCCACGATATACTTCGTTTCGGCGAGGCGGCCTACCTTGTCGGCCTCGACGGCTTCTTTGAGCTGCTGGAGGCGGAACTCGATGTTGTGGAAATCCTTAATGGTCTCGCCGAGTTTCACGGGTATGTCTGCCAGCATGGCTTGGAAATCGCCGAACGTCTCGCCCACGATGTAGGAACTTTCAGGTGTCACGCCCGACTTGGTCACCGTGTCGGGAATGAATACCATGACGCGCCAGTACTTGTCGCCGTCAAAGTAGAAATACTTGCCGTCCTTGGCAGGCACGAAGGTGAGCACCTTACGGTCGATGTCGTAGGTGTTGGCGGCTTCGAGTTTCTTGCGGATATGTCCCGTCACTGCCACGATGTTGTCCATCAGCATCTCCACGTCGGGGAAGATGGCATTGTTCACGTTTTGCAGCACGTAGTCGGGAGCGTCGCCCGCAGTCACTACTTTGTAAGTGGTATTGATAAGTCCGTTGCCGAGCGGCTTGATTTCTTCGACATTGCCTTTAATGTCGAATTGGGCAACAATCTGTTGCATGTCTGTTTGATTCATAGTATTTATAGGTATTAGATTATTGTAGTTTCAGACTGATGCAATATAAATTGATGCATACAATACATCTCTTACTTGCAAATGTACGTACTTTTTTCTAAAAAATGCTTTTTTGCCTCTTTTTTTATATGATAATGCAGTTTTTTTGCTTTTTCGCCCTGCCCTCATTCTGCCAAAAATGGCAAAAGCGGCTTTTCACGGCAGCAAATTAAAGTTTGGCACGCTTTTCGCATAAGATAATGGCGAAACCGCAAAGCCCGATAGGGGCGGGCGGCTTGCAAAGCTATTAATCTTACAAATCAAATAAAAATACAACGACTATGAACATCAAACCATTGGCTGACCGCGTGCTCGTGAAGCCCGCAGCAGCAGAAGAAAAGACAGTGGCAGGCATCATCATTCCCGACACTGCGAAAGAGAAACCCCTCAAAGGCGAAGTGCTCGCCGTAGGCAACGGTACTAAGGACGAGGAAATGGTGCTGAAGGTGGGCGACACCGTGCTCTATGGCAAATATTCCGGCAACGAGGTGGAAATCGACGGCGAAAAGTATCTCATCATGCGCCAGAGCGATGTGCTCGCCGTGCTCGCTTAATCGCCGACATACAATATTTATATATTATATAGTAGACGAGTAGGGGCGTTTTGCAAAACGCCCGCCGAATGCAATAATGGCATAAATCAATGAGGCAATCATCAACTGGGCGTTTTACAAAACGCCCCTACTCGTGAGACCTTAATTCAAATTCTCGTCTACTTGTAACTTGTTTACTACAAAAAAATAAACTTACAATCATGGCAAAAGAAATCAAATACGACGTTGAAGCCCGCGAGCTTCTCCGCGAAGGCGCAGACGCGCTTGCAAATGCAGTGAAAGTGACCCTCGGTCCGAAAGGCCGCAATGTGGTTATCGATAAAAAATTCGGCGCACCCCGCATCACTAAGGACGGCGTGAGCGTAGCGAAGGAAATCGAGCTCGACGACCCCTTCCGCAACTCAGGCGCACAGCTCGTTAAGAGTGTGGCCAGCAAGACGGGCGACGATGCCGGCGACGGCACCACCACCGCCACCGTGCTCGCACAAGCCATCCTCACCGAAGGCATGAAGAACGTGGCTTCCGGTGCAAATCCCCTCGACGTGAAGCGCGGCATCGACAAGGCCGTTGCCAAAGTGGTGGAAAGCATCAAGGCGCAGGCCGAGCAGGTGGAAGAAAGCTATGAGAAAATCGAGCAGGTGGCTACCATTTCCGCCAACAACGACGCTGAAATCGGTAAACTCATCGCCGACGGTATGCGTGCCGTAAGCGTTGACGGCGTAATCACCATCGAAGACGCCAAAGGCCGCGACACGGTGCTCAAGACCGTTGAAGGCATGCAGTTCGACCGCGGTTATCTCTCCGCCTACTTCGTGACCGACGCTGAGAAGATGCAGTGCGTGATGGAAAATCCCTATATCCTTATCTACGACAAGAAGATCTCGGCCATCAACGACTTCCTGCCCATCCTCAACCCCGCCGTACAGACTGGCCGTCCCTTGCTCGTTATTGCTGAGGACGTGGACAGCGAGGCGCTCACCACGCTCGTTGTGAACCGCCTGCGCACGCAACTCAAAATCTGCGCTGTCAAGGCTCCCGGCTTCGGCGACCGCCGCAAGGCCATGCTCGAAGACATCGCTATCCTCACGGGCGGCGTTGTTATCAGCGAGGAAAAGGGTCTCAAACTCGAACAGGCTACCCTCGATATGCTCGGTTCTGCCGAGAAGGTGACCATCACGAAGGACAACACCACCATCGTGAACGGCGCCGGCGACAAGGAGAATATCCACAACCGCATCGCCCAGCTCAAAAACGAGATTGCCAACACTACCAGTTCTTACGACAAGGAAAAACTTCAGGAACGCCTTGCCAAACTCTCCGGCGGCGTGTGCGTACTCGAAGTGGGCGCAGCCAGCGAAACGGAGCAGAAGGAAAAGAAAGACCGCTGCGACGACGCGCTCTGCGCTACGCGTGCCGCCATTGAGGAAGGCATCGTGACGGGCGGTGGCGTGGCATACATCCGCGCACAGCAGGCACTTGAAGGCCTCACGGGCGACAATGCCGACGAAACGACGGGTATCGCCATCGTGCGCCGCGCTATCGAAGAGCCGCTCCGCCAGATTTGCCGCAACGCCGGCCTCGAAGGCGCAGTGGTAGTGAACAAGGTGCGCGAGGGCGAGGGCAACTTCGGCTACAACGCCAAGACCGAGGTCTACGAAGACCTCCGTGCCGCCGGCGTGGTAGACCCTGCCAAGGTGACCCGCGTGGCTCTCGAAAACGCTGCCAGCGTTGCCGGCATGTTCCTCACCACCGAGTGCGTCATCTGCGACAAGAAGGAAGACAAGCCCGAACTGCCTATGGGCGCTCCCGGCATGGGCGGTATGGGTGGCATGATGTAAACCAGCACATCAGACATATTTATATATAAAGCGAAACGCGGATGCAGCGACCAGAAGCTGCATCCGCGTTTTTTTATTTGTGAGTTGGCGTGTGCGGCTTACGCCAGCAGTTCTTCGGCGTGGCGCACCATTGCTTCGGGCAAGGGGCCGATAGATTCCAGAAAGTGCGGCATCTCCCGGGCATAGACCTCCGCCATGCGCTGGCGGGGATAAAAGAGGGTGGAGTGGCGCAGGTTGGCAAGGCGGTCGCACATTTTCAGATACGGGGCAAAAGGCGTTTGGCGTATGCCGGCATAATATCGTTCGCCGGCACGTTCGGCACGGGTGCGGCCCTTGTCGTTGGTGAGCGCGTAGACTATTTCGGCGGCATCGCGGGAGCGTATGCTGCAACCGCATTCCGCATTGAGCTTTTCAAATATTTTCGTCACGTCGTTGTAAGTGAGCCGTGCGTCTTCCAGGGCATCGTGAAACCATGCAGCCGCAAAAACCGTTTCCATATCCTCTTCCGCCAGCGGCAGCAAGTGGGCGAAACGCAGGGCATAGTTTGCCGTGAGGCGCAGATGATAAGAATAGGGAAGATTGCCGCCGTAATACTGGTTCACGGCGGCGTGGGCTGCCGCCGCCTCGCTGGCAATGGCATCAATGTGCGCTTCGTGGCGGAGGTAAGTTTCAAGAATAGAAGAGGGAGTTATTGGTGTGGTCATTTGTAGAAAGGAGTAATGTTTTAACTCGTTGGTTGAATTAACCGCTATATTTTCTACCAGAAAACATGGCTGATAAATTATCCTGCGCAGCGGGCGTATAAAATACGCCCCGTTGTCTCTGTTGTCGTCATATTAAACGCATGAATGTCAGGATTGGAGTTGTCTTATGTTGTCTATGTTGTCGATTTTATTTTTACGACAATTGGGACAACTTTTGACAACATTTATTATCTGCGTTGCCGTTCTCATTATGACGACAACCAAGACAACTTTCTGACAACTTGCAGTTGTCTTTCTGCGCGGCGGGCGTATAAAATACGCCCCGTTGTCTATGTTGTCGTTTTTATTTCTGCGCCAGCCAAGTACTGGCAGGCGGCTTCTGCGCAGCGTTCACCGTCGATGGCGGCCGACACGATGCCGCCGGCATAGCCCGCGCCCTCGCCACAGGGGAATAGACCGGGGAGCGTGGGACTTTGCAGCGTGGCGGCATCGCGCACGATGCGGACGGGGGCGGAAGTGCGCGTCTCGGCGGCAAGCAGCAAGGCCTCGTTGGTGAGGAAACCGTGATAACGCCGGCCGAAGTCCAAGAAGCCTTCACGCAAACGTGCCGATACAAATGCAGGCAACCAGAAATGCAAGGGCGAAGCGATTACGCCGGGCGAATAGCTTGTGGCAGGCAGGTCGGCACTGAGGCGGCGGTTCACAAAATCGGCCATGCGTTGCGCCGGTGCCGTTTGGCGGCGGTTGCCTTGCACCCAGCAAGCGCGTTCCAAGGCTTCCTGAAACACGAGCATACGCAGCGGGCTGCCCTCCTGCCACTCTTCGGCGGGGTGGGCGGCAGCGAAACTCTCGTCGGCAAAGGCTTCCTGCATGAAGGGGCGCAGTTCGCCGTCAAGGTCGTCCACACGCGTCTCGACCACCATGCCCGAATTGCTCCATGCAGACGACCGTCCCGACGGACTCATGCCGTTCACCACAATCTGCTCCGCGCCGCTCGCAGCAGGCACCACAAACCCGCCGGGACACATGCAGAAACTATAAACGCCCCGGCCGTTCACCTGCGTGACAAGGCTGTATTCTGCAGCGGGCAGCCAGCGGCCGCGCCCGTTCTTCTGGTGATAAAAAATTTGGTCGATGAGATGCGAGGGATGCTCCAGGCGCACGCCGACGGCAATGTCTTTGGCCTCAAGCGCGGCAGGCGTGCCAGCGAGCATACGGTAGACATCGCGGGCGGAATGGCCCGTGGCCAATATCACCGCGCCCTCAAACGTGCGGCCGTCGCGGCACTGTACGCCGCTCACCTTGCCGCGCTCCACTATGAGCCGCTCTACGCAAGTTTTGAAATGCACCTCACCTCCGCAATCTATGATGCGCCGGCGCATGGCCTCGATGATGCGCGGCAGGCGGTCGGTGCCGATGTGCGGGTGCGCGTCTTGGAGGATATTTGTCGCTGCTCCGTGCTGGCAGAACACGCGGAGGATTTTCTCCACATTGCCCCGTTTCTTCGAGCGCGTGTAGAGTTTGCCGTCGGAAAAGGCCCCTGCCCCACCCTCGCCGAAACTGTAATTGCTTTCAGGGTCTACGATGTGCGCCCGCGATATTTGGGCAATGTCCTTGCGCCGCTCGTGCACGTCTTTGCCGCGCTCCACGACAACGGGGCGCAACCCAAGTTCTATGAGCCGCAAGGCAGCGAACAGTCCGCCCGGCCCAGCCCCAACCACAACGACTTGGGGCTTGCCTACAACCGAAGTATATACCATTGGCTCAAACTCTGGCGCGTGGGGCATCTCATTAATATATACATCGAGCGTGAGGTTGATATAAATGGTGCGCTGCCGCGCATCGATGCTGCGGCGGCGCGTACGCAAAGAGGTTATGGTGCGTGCGTCAATTCCCAGCAGGGCGGCAACGTGCTTTTTCAGCCGTTCTTCTGTTCCTGCCACATCGGGCGTGACGCGGGTAGATATATTACGAAGCATGATGATGGTTTTTAGTAGGGGCGTTTGGCAAAATGCCCGAATAGTAAACGAGTAGACAAGTAAACGAGTAAACGAGTAGACAAGTAAACAAGTAGACGAGTAAACAAGTAGACGAGTAGACAAGTAAACTTTCTGCAAAAATACTAATTTGCCCTCAAACGGGCATTATCTGCGCAGCAAGGTTGCCGCTTAAACGTCCTTTAACATGCCTTGGGCTGTGCAAAAGGGAAAAATCAGTAACTTTGCGGCGTATTATTATGACATTTTCATAATGTCGCTCTCTTTTCATAATCCAATGCGATTTCCCTACACACATCTTATAATATATATACTCGCCATAACTTTTGCCCTGCCATTTGATGCCGCCGCGCGTAAAAAGGAGACGGACGGCAAGGGCATGGCGGCCTATGCTGCGATAGAACCCGACGCACAGCCGCAGAAGGCAAAGCGCGAAAAGGCCGTGACACGCGCCCTTGCCCTCGACCAGCCCTCTTCCGCCAAGGTGAACACGCGCTACCGCGAGGGCATCGACGTGTCGCACTATCAAGGAAAGATTGATTGGGACGCTTTGACGGAGGAAACGCCCATCTCGTATGTTTACATCAAAGCCACGGAGGGTGCCGCGCTCGTGGACGACACCTACGCCTACAACCTGCGCGAGGCGCGGCGTGTGGGACTGAGCGCGGGCAGTTACCATTTCTACCGTCCCAACGTGGACTGGAAATCGCAACTGGAAAATCTCACCTCAACCGTGCTGCGCGAGGACCAGGACCTTGTGCCGATTATCGACATCGAGCATCGCGGCAATGTCAACTACGACAAGTTTATTGCAGACCTCAATGCCTTTGTTCGCGAGGTGACGAAACATTACGGCAAGAAACCGCTACTCTACACGTTCCAGAATTTCTACAACAAATACCTCTGCGGCACGTTTAAGGATTTCCATTGGATGATAGCCCGCTACCGCCCCGACGAGCCCACACTCGACGACAGCCGTAAATATATTATCTGGCAATACACCGCAAAAGGCAGCGTGAGCGGCATTCGCGGCAACGTGGACCGCTCGCGGCTTATGGACGGCTTTTCGCTATCGGCCTTGGCGATGTAAGAAAGAATACTACTCTATTCCCCACTTGTTTACTCGTCTGCTTGTTTACTCGTTTACTCAATAATATTTTATTTATCATGGACACCTTACGCCTCACACAGTTAAACGCATTGTTCATTATCACTTTAATACAAAGAGACGATGGACAAACGTACAAAACTTTGGAGGCGCGAACAAATGCGCCGCATCTTTAAGGCACGCATGATTTATCATGCAGCCATCGAGTCGGGATTTTGCCCACGGGCCGACGGCACACTGATTGAAAAACCGCACTGGTTTGAACTTGCCAAAACAAAATGGGCACAGGTCTACAAAACCACAGGCACGCCGTGTAGTTGCTTTCTCTGCCAGCACGACCCCTACAACCGCTTTGCTTTCAAAAAAGATACAAGGCGTATTATCAACGAAACATTAGAATAAAACAGCAACGAGGGCTTATTGAAAAATGCCCTCGTTTTTTTATTCTCCTCTCTTCCTCTTTTTCCATCCGCCAAGGCTTACACCGAAAGTTAATGCGAAATATGATAAATCGGGCGATGCCGTCAAAATATTGCAGGTCGCTGTAAGGCGAAAACTGTGAAGAAGCTCTACACCACAGCGCGGAGAAATCATGAGGCCATCGCGGCCGTGGTCATGCTTCTCGCTTCCGCCCCAAGAATTCGTGCCGATACCAGCGAAGCCCAAGCCTAAGCCGACAAAAGGACTTACCTTCTGAGTTTGCCTGAAATTGTAGTCGGAAAACAACGACCAACTTCCAATAAAAATAACCTCATTATGGCAAACGTTACCGAAGTCGAGTTGCAATCCGACGTCAAAAGGTTTCTGCTTAAAATTAAAGCGCGCCTCACAACCCAACACAAAAGAGACGGCACTATCGTCTGTATAGCCTTTGCCAGCAAGCGGTAAAGAAATGCCTAAGTGCGGCTCCATTTCAAAAGCCCCCACTTCCCGCGTCTGCGCCTCCACTTGTTGAAAGGGGAGCGACATCAGGAGTAGCGGCAAAATTGTTTTATAATTCATATAGGTCAGTTTTTCACTCTTTCATAGTCGGCAAAGGTATAGGGCACGGCGTTCTTCTCGTCCGGCTCATGCGCCTCGGAGCGCACCAGCCGCCAGTCATCGCGGCAATACTCGGGAAACCACACGTCGGCCTGCTCGGCTGTGGTGTCTACCTCCGTCAGATAGAGACGGTGAGCAAGGGGCAGTGCCTCGGCATACACCGACGCGCCGCCGATAATGAACACTTCCTCCTCGTCCCTGCAATGCGCCAGGGCATCGCCCAGCGAGGCGAAGCATTCGGTGCCGGGAAAGTCGGAGGCGGTGCGCGAAAGCACGATATTGCGGCGGTTGGGCAATGCGCCCTTGGGCAGCGACTCAAACGTGCGCCGCCCCATGATGACGGTGTGGCCCGTGGTGAGCTCCTTGAAACGGCGCAGGTCGGCCGAAAGGCGGAAGAGCAGGCCGTTGTTGTAGCCGATGGCGCGGTCGCGCGCCACGGCGCAGATGATATTGATCATGAGTTTTTCTTTTATAAAGACAATGATTGTTGTTTTTTTGCCCACAAATCACAGAAGTTTAGTACCCGTGGTTGAATTAGGGACTAATTTGATTATAGTATTAACTGCCTGGAAGGCAGTACGGAGCGAAGCGACGGTAACCGGGCACGAAGTGCTCGGTAGAGGCAATTGCAATGATGCTGCCTGGAAGGCAGTACGCCTGTGGCAATGCGTAAAGTGCCTGTCCTGTGGCGTAGTGCCTTCCAGGCACATCGTACCGTCCTCGTTGATCCGGACACTGCGTGCCCGGTTACCATCGCTTCGCTCTGTAGTGCCTTCCAGGCACTTAACGCCTAAACCAACGCACAATGATTGCATTCGTGTGATTCGTGCGACCGAATAGGTCACCATTAATCTTCTACACCGACACCTTTGCTGCAATGTGCGGCCAAGGGTCATAGCCTTCGAGGGCAATGTCCTCGAAACGGAAGTCGAAGATGCTCTTCACGTCGGGGTTGAGCACAAGGCGCGGCAGGGGGCGCGGAGTGCGCGTGAGTTGCAGGCGGGCTTGATCAAGGTGGTCGAGATAGAGGTGCGTGTCGCCCGTGGTATGGATAAATTCGCCGGGCTGCAGCCCGCACACCTGCGCCACCATTTGCAGCAGCAGGGCATAGCTGGCAATATTGAACGGCACGCCGAGGAACGTGTCGGCCGAACGCTGGTAGAGCTGCAGCGAGAGGCGGCCGTCGGCCACGTAGAACTGGAAGAGGAGGTGGCAGGGCGGCAGGTTCATGCGCCCGAGGTCTGCCACGTTCCACGCGCTCACCAGCAGGCGGCGCGAGTCGGGCGTTTCCTTGATTTGGCGGATTACCTCCGAAATCTGGTCGATGTGGCCGCCGTCGTAGTCGGGCCAGGAGCGCCACTGATAGCCGTAGATATGGCCGAGGTCGCCGTTCTCGTCGGCCCATTCGTTCCAGATGCGCACGCCGTTGTCTTGCAGGTACTTCACGTTCGTGTCGCCGCGCAGGAACCAGAGGAGTTCGTAGACGATGCTTTTCAGATGCAGTTTCTTAGTGGTGAGCAAGGGGAAGCCATCGGCAAGGTCAAAGCGCATCTGATGGCCGAAGATGCTGCGCGTACCCGTTCCCGTGCGGTCGCCTTTCAACGCGCCTTCGTCGAGTATGCGGCGCAGCAGGTCTTGATATTGTTTCATGGTATGTTTGAAAGTATTTACATCTGATGGTCTAAGTTAAGTGCCTGGAAGGCACTACGGAGCGAAGCGACGGTAACCGGGGACGAAGTCCTCGGATAAGCGAAGCGCAGACGACGTGCCTGGAATTTTCGTGCAAACGAGAGCAATCAAGTTTACTTGAATTGCCGAGTGCCGCCGAAAATCTCAAAGAAGAGGCACTACGCCACAGGACAGGCACTTTATACATCGCCACAGGCGTACTGCCTTCCAGGCAGAACCATTTCAATTGCCCACACCGAGGACTTCGTCCCCGGTTACCGTCGCTTCGCTCCGTACTGCCTTCCAGGCAGGGCTGTCAAATTCACCCAACAGATATTTATCTGCAAAAATACGTATTTTGTGCAACAAAAGCCCCTTTTTCCTTGTTTGCTTATAAGAAAAGCAGTAGTTTTGTGGATGTTCACCCGTAAACTTGTTTACTCGTTTACTCGTTTACTCGTTTACTCGTCTACTCGTTTACTCGTCTACTCGTTTACTAAATCACCAACATGCTTTTGGAAAACTACGCCGTGGCAGGCATCCTCGTGCTCTACGCCATACTGATCCTGAGTTCCGTGACAGTTGTCGTGCTCGAAAACCGGCAGCCGGCCAAGACCATGGCGTGGATCCTCGTGCTTATCCTCCTACCCGTCGTGGGCTGGGTGGCCTATTATTTCTTCGGGCAAAACATACGCAAGGGACACCGCATCAACAAGCACACCGAACCCCTCTACCTCCACGATGCGCGGTTTGGCAACGCACCCGAGCAACGCATTGACCGGGAACTGATGCCCATGTCGCAACTCGTGTACAACTGCGGCGGCTCTGCCGTTTCGGGCGGCAACGACCTCACGCTGCTCAATTCCGGCCGCGCCTTCCTCGACGCCCTCTCCCTAGCCATCGCCTCGGCCCGAAGCTACGTATATCTCCAAACCTATATCCTCGCAGCCGATGCCGTGGGCGAAACCATAGCAAACCTGCTGCTCGTCAAAGCCGCCGAGGGCGTGGACGTGCGGCTGCTCTACGACGACGTGGGCTGCTGGAACACCCGCGACAGCTATTTCCGCCGCCTCGCGCGCGGCGGCGTTAAGGTAGAAGCCTTCCTGCCCGTGCGCTTCCCTACCCTCACCGACAAGGTGAACTACCGCAACCACCGCAAGATCTGCGTCATCGACGGCACGCTCGCCTTTGTGGGCGGCATGAACCTCGCGGAGCGGTATCTAAGTCCCTCGTGGCACGACCTCCACCTCCGCCTCACCGGACCTGCCGCTGCCGCACTCGGGCACATCTTCACCACCGACTGGGAGTCGGTCGTCAAGAGCAGTCGCCGCCCCCGCGCCGCCCAAGCGCCCGCAGCCCCCGCCGCGCCCCCAACAGCCGCGCCGCTCCCTGGTGATGCAGAGACCACCGTGCGCGATGCCCTCGTGCAGATCATCTCGCCCTCGCCCATCTCCGTAGTGAGCGAGATGGAGTGCGCCTTGGTGTGGATATTGCTCAACGCCCGCCGCTACGTCTACATGCAAACGCCCTACTTCATGCCCACCGAACCCGTGCTCGGTGCCATGCAGACGGCAGCCATGTCAGGCGTGGACGTACGTCTGATGATACCCGAGAAGCCCGACGGCTTCTGGTTGCGCTGGTCGGGTTACAGCTACGTCACCGAAATGCTGCGTGCCGGCGTGCGCGTCTACTTCTTCCGCCCCGGCTTCCTCCACAGCAAGACCATAGTGAGCGACGACCGCCTGTGCAGCATCGGTTCGGGCAACATCGACTTCCGCAGCCTCGAAAACAATTTTGAGACCAACGCCATCATCTACGACCGCCCGATGGCCGCCGCCGTGCGCCGCGTCTTCGAGACCGACATGGAACACTGCCGCGAAATCGTCCGCGAAGCTTGGGACCGCCGCCCCCTCCTCCACCGCCTCCTCGAGTCGAACGCCCGCATCGTCTCGCCACTGTTTTGAGAAGTGAGGAATGTAGCAGCCGGCCGCCTCATCGCCGTCAAAACCGCGCCTCTATATACGCATTTTTTTACCCCGAAAAACCATTCAACCCGTCACTGTCTCCGTTATCTGACTGGATATTAGCGATTTGTTGCTGAATGGTTTGGAGAACAAACCATTCAGCAACCCGTCACAAACCCTACAATTGTGACGGGTTTTTATAAATGCACTTTTTAGAAGATTTGTGCCCACGGATTTCAATGTTTTTTCAACCGCCCTACCCTTCCGCCCATAATCATAGGCGGATATTTTTTGCTATCCCCAAGCTATTTTTTCCTAAGTTCTGGATATTTCTCACTATCTGCGCAGAAAAAGTTTGTTACAAAGTTTGTAACATGTATTACAAAGTTTGTAATATGCGTTACAAAGTTTCTAACATGTGTTACAAACTTTGTAACAAAAACTTTCTTATATGACAGGAAAAATTATCTTGCTGATAGTGAAAATTATCTTGCTGAAAAGAAAAATTACCTCGGGGATAATTCGAGGGCAGGCGGGGCAGACCAAGGTTGTGCTTCTACCCCCAACCCGTCACTGGTGACGGGTTGGAGGCGCAAACTACACACTCACAACAGACTTATATACAGTAGATTATATCGTTTATGACGGGTATGCTGGGTTTTTCGGAAAAAAATTGCGTATAGGGGAACTGCCGCAAAAAGGACTTGCAGCAATATTGTGATACGGTGACGAAGAGCGCGGCGGAGGAGAAAGGAAACAAGGGGGCTGTCTTGATTTTTTTATTCTGCCAGTATAAAAGTTCGTGGGTTTTATATATATTTGCATTGGCTTTATCCACTTACAAGAAAAGCCTGTACTCCTATGAGCGAAGAACAGAAAAAAGACTTGAAACGGTTTTTCTCCATTAAAGAAGTGGCGGAAGAGTTCGGCGTGAACGAAACGCTGCTGCGTTTTTGGGAGAAAGAGTTTCCGCAAATATCGCCAAAGAAAGGCGGCCGCGGCATCCGCTTCTACACACGCGACGACATTGAGCAAATCCGCATTATCTACAACCTCGTGAAGGTGCGCGGCCTGAAAATCGCCGCCGCCCGCGACCTGCTGCGCAAGAACAAGGAGGGCACCACGCAAGCCGTAGAGGCCGTGGAGCACCTGCGCAACGCCCGCGCCGCGCTGGTGGAACTGCGCAACCAACTTTCTGAAATGTAAAGACGGCGATGGCAAAGGATAAGACTGCTTTCGTGTGCTCGGAATGTGGTTACGACTCGCCCAAATGGGCGGGACGTTGCCCCTCGTGCGGCCGCTGGAACACGATGAAGGAATTTACCGTATCGGCAGAGCCTAAACCTTCCGCATCGACCCGTGCCGCCGCTGCTTTGGGCGGTACAGGCAGACAGCGGGGCGCAGTGCGCCTGGCAGCGATAGACGCTGCCGCCGAACCGCGCATGGCGATGCCCGATGCCGAACTGAACCGCGTGCTCGGTGGAGGTCTTGTGCCGGGGTCGCTCACGCTCATTGGCGGCGAACCGGGCATCGGCAAGTCCACCCTCCTGCTGCAAACGGCACTTGCCCTCGGCTGCCGCGTGCTCTACGTGAGCGGCGAGGAGAGCGAAAGGCAAATCAAACTCCGCGCCGACCGCATCGGCACGCCCCGGGGCGACCTGATGCTGCTCTGCGAGACGAGGCTGGACGAAATCTTTGCGCAAATCAAGCAAGTGCAGCCCGACATCGTTGTGGTAGACTCCATACAGACGATTTATCTGGACGGACTGGAAAATTCGCCGGGATCTGTGACGCAAATCCGCGAGTGCGCCGCCGCCTTGCTTAAATACGCTAAGGAGAGCGGCGTGCCTGTGCTGCTCGTGGGGCATATCACGAAAGACGGCACAATTGCCGGCCCGAAGATTTTGGAACACATCGTCGACACCGTGCTGCAATTCGAGGGCGACAGGCATTATCTATATAGAATATTGCGCAGCATCAAGAACCGTTTCGGCTCTACCGCCGAACTGGGCATCTACGAGATGTGCGGAAGCGGGTTGCGCAGCGTGGACAATCCGAGCGAACTGCTCCTCACGCGTGAGAACTCCGAACTGAGCGGCACGGCCGTGGCGGCGGCGTTAGAAGGCTTCCGTCCTTTCCTCATCGAGACGCAGGCCCTCGTGTCGTCGGCGGCTTACGGCACGCCGCAGCGCACGGTGACGGGCTTCGACCTGCGCCGCCTCAACATGCTGCTCGCCGTGCTTGAAAAGCGTGTGGGCTTTAAGATTATGCAGAAAGACGTGTTCCTCAACATCGCCGGCGGTCTGCGCGTCTCCGACCCTGCCATCGACCTTTCGGTCATCGCCGCCGTTCTGTCGAGCAACGTGGACACGGCCATCGGTTCGGACGTTTGCATGGCGGGCGAGGTGGGCCTGAGCGGCGAAATCCGCCCTGTGACGCGCATCGCCCAGCGCATCGCCGAGGCTGAGAAATTAGGGTTCAAGCGCATGCTCGTTCCTGCCGGCAGCATTAAGGGACTGGAACAACAGCCGCGAAACATGGAGTTGGTGCCCGTGGCACGCGTGGAAGAAGCCCTGCGGCAGTTGTTCGGATAGTAAGTTGAAACTTTTAGAAGAAAATGTACTACGTAAAGAAAAGAATAGAAGTGGCATTTGCCCACAGCCTCAGCCTGAATTATGAAAGCAAATGCCAGCGATTGCATGGGCACAACGGCATCGTCACCGTTTACTGCTGCTCCGAAGAGTTGGACGAGAACGGCATGGTGGTGGACTTCTCGCATCTTTCGCAAGCCGTCAAAGAAAAACTGGACCACCACTTTCTCAACGAACTCTTTGAGTTTAATCCTACTGCTGAAAATCTCGCGCGGTGGATTTGCGAGCATACGCCGAAATGCTACAAGGTGTCGGTGCAGGAGAGCGAGGGCAACACGGCCGTTTATGTGAAACCGGGGTTTGAGAACGCCGCTTTATAGCGAGAAAGCGTTGGATAACGACCACGAAAAATATTTTTCAGCCACGGATTATTTTATCCACGAATTGTTTTTTTGCCCACGAATCGCACGAATCTACACGAATTCATTGCTCTCTGTAATAATGGCGACCTGTACGGTCGCACGAATCGCACGAATAAGATCATTGAATTAGTGAAAATTCGTGCGACCGAACAGGTCGCCATTAAAACCCATTGAAAACGTTTCGTGTAGATTTCTTGACTTTTTCGGCTGCGCTCGGCATAACTCGAACAAGTTCGGTTCTGCACTCGCTTGCACGAAAATTCGTGAGATTCGTGGGCAATAAAAAAATGTTTTTCGTGGGCAATAAAAATAATTTGCAGCAAACAACTCCACCAACAAAAATGCGTGTAAACGAAATATTTTATTCCCTCCAAGGCGAGGGCTTTTTTACCGGCACACCCGCCGTGTTCGTGCGTTTCTCGGGTTGCAACCTGCGCTGCCCCTTTTGCGATACGCGCCACGAGGCCTTTACCCTTATGACAGAGGAAGAAATCGTTGATGCCATGTCGCGCTATCCCGCCCGGCACGTGGTGCTCACGGGCGGCGAACCATCTTTGCAGGCCACACCGCGCCTCGTGGATTTGCTGCACAACGCGGGGCGCTTCGTGGCGATAGAGACCAACGGCACGCGCCCCGTCGACGAACTTGGCCTCGACTGGGTAACCGTTTCGCCGAAGCATTGCTTTTTAGAAAATGCCAAAGTGGCGGTGCTCTGTCCCGATGAACTAAAACTTGTGTATGCGCCCGATGCGTTTGCCGCCACGCACACCGACCCCGAAGAGATTGCCGCCGCTTTCCAAACCGAGCATCTTTTCCTGCAACCCTGCGACACGGACGACGCCGCCCACAACCGCCGCCTGCTGCAAGAGGCCATAGACTACTGCAAGGCGCATCCGCACTGGCGGCTCTCGTTGCAGACACACAAATATATAGGAATTGAGTGATATTCCGCCCAAAACTTGCCTATTACATAAGAAACTGCTAATTTTGCAATCCAAATATGCACCTTGGCTTATTTGCCAACGACGGG
Organism: Bacteroidales bacterium; assembly: GCA_004556745.1. GTDB lineage: Bacteria > Bacteroidota > Bacteroidia > Bacteroidales > Bacteroidaceae > Alloprevotella. Next base: position 17,775 of record SFFY01000041.1, read on the forward strand.
TCAGACCGGATTTGACAGCGGGCAGAAGCGGTGTGTAAGCATGCAGTGCGCCTGAAAGTGGGCACTTAAATCTCGGCTTTCAAAAATTTATCTGGCGAAAACAACTACGCTATCGCTGCCTAACCGAAGCACAGTAGGTTATCGGCTTAATTCCGACACAAGGTGACGGAACGATACATCACCCAAGGCTACATGTCCTGAAGCGACTTGACAAGGTGGTGCAGCAAAATCGGGACTGGTCTGAGGCAGCCTCGCGCCGAAGGCGAGATTTATAGAGGATAAGGCAACGGTTGGTGGCTCTGGTCTTGCCGCTGCACGAAAATTTAGTCAGAGATAAGCATGTAGAAAGCATATTGGTTCCCTGTTTGGACGAGGGTTCGACTCCCTCCTGATCCACCAAAATTTACATATATCTTTCAGAGCAATGAAAGTAAAGGAAGTCGCCGAGACCCTTGAAAGGTTCGCGCCGCTGCCGCTGCAAGAAGGCTATGACAATGCCGGCTTTCAGATTGGACTAACAGCCGCCGAAGATGTTTCAGGGGTCTTATTGTGTCTTGACGTGACCGAAGAGGTCATAGCAGAAGCCGTCCGAAAGGGCTGCAACCTCATCGTGGCGCACCACCCGCTGCTCTTTCGCGGCGTGAAGTGCATCGACCGCTCCACCATCGTGGGACGTTGCGTGCTCGATGCCATCAGCGCCGGTATCGGCATCTATGCCGCGCACACCAACCTCGACAACGCACGGGGAGGCGTGAATTTCGCAGCAGCCAAGATGCTCGGGCTCGAGGCCGTGCGGTTCCTGCAGCCCACGGCCGGCGGCGAGGGCGGCAGCGGCATCATAGGCACGCTGGCAAGTCCCGTGCCCGCAGCCAACTTTTTGCAATTTCTGAAAACGGCATTCCGCGCCGATAGCCTCGCTTATGCGGCAGGGCCTCAGAGCGAGATACGCACCGTGGCCTTCTGCGGCGGCGCCGGGGACTTCCTCATCGACGAGGCGGCGAGGCAGGGCGCCGACATCTTCATCACTGGCGAAATGGGTTATCACCGATATTTCGGGCACGGCGACGAACTGTGGCTCGCCACACTCGGGCACTACGAAACGGAGCGGCACACCATTGCCCTGCTCCGCGAAGTGCTGGCCAATGCGCTGCCCGGCCTGCGCCTTGTGGAAACGGACGTGAATACGAATCCACTGAGATACATTTAACGTTTTGCCAGCAAATAATATTTTAGCCCACGGATGAAATATTTTGTGCCCACCAATTTATTTTTGCCCACGAATCACACGAATTTTCGTGCAAGCGAGTGCAGAACCGAACTTGTTCGAGTTATGCCGAGCGCAGCCGAAAAAGTCAAGAAATCTACACGAATCTCGTGCTATGCATTTTAATGGCGACCTGTACGGTCGCACGAATCACACGAATGCAATCATTGAATTAGTGAAAATTCGTGAGATTCGTGGGCAAAAAAATAATCCGTGGACAAATAATCATATAAAACTAACATTGCAAATGGCCATCTATTATAAACAAGAAAGCTACGACGTTATTGGAGCAGCCCTGCGCGTTTATAACAACTTGGGATGTGGTTTCCTTGAAGCTGTCTACCAAGAGGCTCTGGCCATTGAGTTTGATAACTCAGGGATTCCCTACGAACGAGAAAAAGACATCAAGATCCTTTATAAAGGCATCGGCATTTCCGTCGGCCGATACCTTTGTAATGTATGCAGTTTTGCAGAAATTATAAAGCTGATTATAAATTTCCGCCCCTCCTATAACAAAAACATCGTCGCTTTCCCTATCAATAACGGAGAAAAGCTCGTCAATTCCGTGAACCGCCTCGGCTCCCTCGCAGGAAAAATTTTTGTCCCGGGTGAGCACAATGTTACGGCGGTTTTTCAGAGGCTTTGAACCGGGCAGGGAAATCAGGGTTTTCCGTCCCATGACCACCGTTTTGCCGGAGGTGGTTTGACGGAAAAATTTCATGTCTCCCGGCAGCGAAAAAAGCAGCTTGCCCTCTCTGCCCACGCCCCAATTTTTATCCACGCAAACTATATAGTTCATGTTACATCCTCCCGGCTGTTTTTATAAATATTTCCCCTCGCTCCCTCCAGTCGGAGCAAAAATTTCCGCCCCCTTGGGCAAAGGTTTTTGAGCCGCCTCCCTTGCCGCTGTAAAGACCGTTTAAAAGTTCGCAAAGATATTTACAGTCATATTTTCCGTCCTTTTTAGCTGACAGCACATAGTTTATGCGCTCACCCTCGGAAAATACCAACACGGCACATTCGACCTGCTCGGCCGCTTTGTTGAGCAAAACCCTGGCCTCCTTTTGGGTCAGGTTATGAGAAAAGGAGACCGCAAGACCGTTTAGGGCACTTTTTGCAATTTCCTTCGCCCTGTAATCACAAAGCATCTCGG
>SFFY01000085.1 GCA_004556745.1 Bacteroidales bacterium
TCCCATCCACTTCTTCAATATAAAGGCGAGGTTGATAATAAGGACGAATCAGATTGTTATATCCCACCATCTCCTTTTCTATTGGCTCTATTTGGTCTGGATCGATACCTGTCACCGGACGGATGGCACGCCCCTTCTCTTCTTGTACACCAACTACAATATATCCACCACCCGTTTCGTCAAAGTCATTGGCGAAGGCGCAGATGGTTCGATATATGGCATCGGGATTCCATCCCGTTTTATACTCTATACGATTACCTTCTACTGCATGCCCACTGAGTAGTTCTTCTATATTTACAGGTAGTATCATGTCTCTGATTTCTTTATTATTATAACGTTTTTATATCTCATTGCAAAAGTACATTATTCCGAAATTTCCGCGAAACCTTTTGCTGAATATTTGGGCTGGCAGCAAGGCCGCCTCGCGCGCGTGCGCGTTACGCAAATTTTTCCCCGAAAAACTATTCAACCCGTCACTCTTGGCGTTATTCGTTTGTATGTGAGGAGTTTGCATAGTGTCGGGTTTGGGACTCAAACCCGTCACTATGCCTTCACCAACCCTTCATTGCGGGCGCAATGCCGAGCGGGGCTGCCTTACTATGCCCAAGATGGTTTTTATTATCCGCAAGATAGTTTTCATTATCCCCAAGCAAATTTTTCCTTTCTGCCTGATAGTTTTCATTATCTGCGCAGAAAAAGTTTGTTACAAAGTTTGTAACATGTATTACAAAGTTTGTAACATGTGTTAGCAAGTTTGTAACAAGCGTTACAAAGTTTGTAACAAAGACTTTCTTATAGGAAAGGAACAAATATCAAGGAGAAAGGAAGAAATTAGTCCGAGAAAATAAAAAATATCTGCCTGAAAGCAGAAATTATCTGCGTAGCAAATTGGGTGATTAAGTGCTTTCCAGGCAGATTATACGCCCCTACTTTCTGCCCCGCTTCCTCGAATTTCTCAATTAAGGTTTGCCCATTCTGTTACAATAGTGTAGATTTGCAGAAAGAAACTCACTAAAATACATTTTATATCCCATGAAGAAAATCATGATTCTCCTCTCGGCCGTGCTCTTCTGCCTCGCCCCAGCGGCGGCTGCCACGGCCGACTCGCTCGCGCTCAAAGACATCACGGACGGCAGCTATTCGCCCAGTTACGTTTACGGCGTGACGCCGATGGCCGACGGCGAAAGCTATTCGCGACTCTCCGACGACCGCAAGCGCATCGTGCGCCACTCGTTCAAGACGGGTAAGGAAATCGGTACCGTATTCGATGTGGAACAGGCGAAGGGCATGAAACTCAAAGGCTTCGACGGCTACGTGCTCTCGCCCGACGAGAACCGCATCCTGATCCAGACGCAGACGAAAGCCATCTACCGCAGATCGTTTACCGCCGTATATTATATATATGACGTGCGCACGGGCAAACTCGAGCCCCTCTCCGACGGCGGCCCGCAGCAGGTGCCCCTCTTCTCGCCCGATGGCAACCAGGTGGCATTTGTGCGCGGCGGCAACCTCTTCCTCGTCAAGCTGCTCTACGGCAACGCGGAGAGTCAGGTGACGAAGGACGGAAAGTTCAACGAAATCATCAACGGCATTCCCGACTGGGTGAACGAGGAGGAGTTTTCCACAAACCGCTCTTTCGACTTCAACGCCGACGGCACGATGCTCGCCTGGGTGCGCTACGACGAGAGCCAGGTGCCTATCTACGACATGCAGGAGTTCAAAGGGCTCAGCCCCGAGCGCATGGAGTATGACGAATATCCCGGCTCCTACCGCTACAAATATCCCGTGGCAGGCGCGCGTAACGCCACGGTGTCGGTGCTGACGTTCGACATCAAGAACCGCGTGACGCGCACCATGAAAGTGCCTATGGACAGTGACAGTTACGTGCCGCGCATCAAGTTTACCGACGATGCCGACAAACTTGCCATCGTGACCCTCAACCGTCTGCAAAACCAGATGGACATCTACATCGGCAACCCCCGCTCCACGGAGTGCACCCTCGCTGTGCGCGAAACGGCCAAGAACTACATCGGCGAGTCGGCCTACGGCAGTCTCAAATTCTTCGGCAATAATTTCGCCTATCTCTCCGACCGCGACGGCTACCGCCACCTCTATCTCTACACCCTCGGCGGACAGCTGGTGAAGCAGGTGACGCGCGGCAGTTACGACGTGACGGATTTCTACGGCCGCGACCCCAAGACGGGCACATTCTACTACGCTTCGCGTCAGGAAAGTCCGCTGCGCAAGGCCGTGTATTGCACTGACAAGAACGGGCGCGAGAAGAAACTCTCCACCGAGACGGGCACCAACTCTGCCATCTTCTCGCAGGGCCTGCGCTACTTTATGAACATCTATTCATCCGCCGCCCTGCCGCCCGTCACTACGCTGCGCTCCGCAGCCGACGGCAAGTTGCTCACGACGCTTGTGGACAACGCCGCCCTCAAGCAGCGCATTGAGCCGCTCCTCGCGCAGCACGAATTTTTTACCTTCACCACCTCGGAGGGCGTGCAGCTCAACGGCTGGATGGTGAAGCCGCGCGACTTCGACCCCGCGAAGCGCTATCCCGTCATCATGTACCAGTACAGCGGCCCCGGCTCGCAGGAAGTGACCGACTCGTGGAACCTCGGCTTCTTCGGCGGCGCGCTCTATGAAAGCTATATGGCAGGCAAGGGCTACATCTATGTCATTGTGGACGGACGCGGCACGGGCGGACGCGGTGCGGAGTTCGAACAATGCACCTATTTGCAACTCGGCGACAAGGAGTCGAAAGACCAAGTGGAAACGGCCCTCTACCTCGGCAAACTGCCTTACGTGGACAAAGGGCGCATCGCCATTTGGGGCTGGAGCTTCGGCGGCTTCAACACGCTGATGTCGATGAGCGAGGGTCGCCCCGCGTTCCGCGCCGGCGTGGCGGTGGCAGCGCCGAGCAACTGGAAATACTACGACACGGTCTACACCGAACGCTATATGCGCACGCCGCAGCAGAATGCCCAGGGCTATGCCGACTGCCCCATCAGCCGCGCCGCCCAGCTCTCCGGCAGCCTCCTGCTCATTCACGGCACGGCGGACGACAACGTGCACTTCCGCAACTTTGTCGAGGTGAGCGAAGCCTACGTGCAGGCCGACAAGCCTTTTGCCCAGCAGCTCTACACAAACCGCAACCACAACATCTACGGCGGCAATACCCGCTACCACCTCTTCAAAACCATCACCCGCTTCTTTGATGAGAAATTGAAGTAGGGGCGTTTTGCAAAACACCCTACTCCAAACAAACATCGGGGCGCACCATTTTCGGTGCGCCCTGATGCGTTTATTGGAATATGCGTGCATAGCAAGATTCACCGCTCGCGTCATTGCCGCCGCAATGAAGGGTTGATGACGGGTTAGTGACGGGTTTGAGTTCCCAACCCGTCACTATGCAAACGCCTTACATTCAAACAAATAACGCCAAGTGTGACGGGTTGAAAGGTTTTTCGGGGGAAAAAATTTGCGTAACGCACGCGCGCGCGTGTCAGTGCTTGCCCAAATATTCAGCAAAAGGTTTCGTGGTATTTTCGGAATAATGTACTTTTGCAATAGATCTTCAAGTAACGGGACAGAAATGCGTGGCGGAGCCACTGAAAGGAGGAACGAAATGAAAAAGAAAGAAAAGGACATCGCTCTCTTCGTAGTATTCTGCATAGAGGAATATGGAGCAGCCAAGGGAATGGCAAGCGAGCAAGTTCTTGACTTGTTTGCCAAATATGGCCTTACAGAATATCTTAGCGAGTGTTACGAACCGCTTCACACACAAGGCCGCCAATGGCTGATAGAGGAAATTGACGAATATATAAACATAAGAAAGGATAAAGGCTTATGATGGTTTATCATGGCAGTTTGGAGATAGTGGCACACCCTGCAATACTCCGCCCCAACCGAAGGCTTGACTACGGAGAGGGGTTTTACACCACCACATCAGAGAAACAAGCCAAAGAATGGGTGGAAAGACGTATGTTTGAACAATACGCCAATGCCGGCTATATAAACGTATATGAGTTTGATGACACCGCGATGCCGTCTCTCAAAACCCTCATCTTCCCAGAGCCGAGCAGGGAGTGGGCAGAGTTTGTCCTGGAAAATAGGACCAAAAGAAACTTTACCCACGACTACGACCTCGTATATGGACCAGTGGCCAACGACAGGGTATATCTGCAGTTCGGTCTGTATGAATCGGGAGTTATCAGCATAGAGACTCTGAATAGAGAACTAAAGACTTACAAGTTGGTCGATCAATATCTTTTCCATACAGAGAAGGCGCTGGCAAATCTGAAATTTATAGCATCAAAGAAAATCTTGAAGTGATATGATAGCAGTAAATCAAGACAATCTCCATTTACTC
>SFFY01000086.1 GCA_004556745.1 Bacteroidales bacterium
AGCAATAACTTCGTATTATCTGTGAAGTCATGGATAGAACGAACAAATGCAATAGGAATTCATTCAAAGGCAGGTCGCTATGGCGGTACTTACGCTCATCGCGATTTAGCTTACCATTTTGGAATGTGGATTTCTCCGAAGTTTCAATTACTACTCGTAAAAGAGTATCAGAGACTTAAGCAGGAAGAACAACGTTTGATTGGATGGTCTGCCAAACGTGAACTCTCAAAAATTAACTACCGTATTCATACCGATGCCATCAAGCGCAACATCATCCCCGAAGAGGTGACACCACAGCAGGCAAACATCATCTATGCCAACGAGGCAGACGTGCTGAACGTAGCCATGTTCGGTATGACCGCCAAACAATGGCGAGATGCCAATCCCGACAAAAAAGGGAACATTCGCGATTATGCTACCATCAATGAATTGATTTGCCTATCGAACATGGAGAGCCTCAATGCTGTCTTTATTGACCAAGGTATTCCACAAGGCGAACGTTTGATAAAGTTGAACCAAATTGCAATTCAGCAGATGCATGTATTGGTAGATAACCAAGGCAGAAACTTATTGCAGTAGACAAAACGAAGCTTAATTGCGCTCACCTTGCACTATTTTTGCATCTCAAAACATTCCTTTCCTTACGTTTAATGCTTACCTACAACACGCTTTTGGACAATTCCACGTCGGAACTCCAAGTTGCTTCCGCCATTAAGGGCCTTATTTCTGCAAAGGATTGCCAAACCATTAAGGTTGCCACAGGCTATTGGGACATTCCCGGCACTGCGCTCTTGCTGCAAGAACTGAAAGCGTTCTTACAAAAGCCCGGCACGGGGCTGCAACTGCTCATCGGCACAGACCCCGTGGTCCGCGCGGCGCAACTGAAAAGCCCGAAATACAAGGACGCGCAGACGCAAAGCGACTTTATCCGATGCGACCTGAAAAACCTCGATGTCAAGGAGGAGTATGTGGAGGCGGTGAGCCTGCTGAAAGAGTTTTGTCTGCCTGATTTCGACAGCAGCAGAATTCAAATCAAAATGTGCAAAACGGACGAAGACGGCACCTATCGTCTGTTCCATGCCAAGTGCTATATCTTCCTTGGAAATAATTACGCTAAAGGTATCATAGGTAGTAGCAACTTCACGCAGAAAGGACTGGAAGGGAACTCAGAGTTGAACTACCTCGAGTGTGATAATGCCAAAGTAACGGCCGTGCCCAATCAGTTCTCACACTCGAAAGGCCATAATTATTGGTTTGACGAAAAATGGGCGCAGGCAGAAGAGTGGAACAAAACGTTTCTTGAAGAGGTGCTGCATGGCACGCCTGTCGAACAGGAATACGAAAAGCGGCACGCCGATGCTCCGCTCACACCCTACGAATTATATATAAAACTGCTAAATTATAAATTCGGCAATATCATTGATATCGACCAGCAAAGACTTATCGAAAGCTATCTGCCCGAATCCTACAACCCCCTGGACTATCAAATAGAAGCCGTGAAGCAATGCTTTGCCATTATGCACGAGCACGGCGGCTTCTTGCTCGCCGACGTGGTGGGGTTGGGCAAGACTATTGTCGGCGCTCTCATCATAAAGCACTTCCTCACCATGCCCGACGACGATGGGCGCGAGCGCAGGGTGCTCATTGTCACGCCGCCCGCCATTAAGTCGGCTTGGATGGAAACGCTCCGAAAGTTCGACGCCGAAGCGGCAAGCAAGATGATGCCGCTCATCGATTTCATCACGACGGGCAGCATCGGCAACCTCGTGGACGAGTTTGGCGAGGACGAGCGTGGCGACGATACGGACGAGGCAGCCTTCTGCGCAGAGCCGGAGCACAAGAACTACGGTCTGATAATGATTGACGAGAGCCATAAGTTCCGCAACAGCCAAACGTCCATGTACCAGTCGCTCAACGCCCTTATCGGCGACATCGGCGCGGCTACGGGCCTTTATCCTTACATCGGCCTGCTCTCGGCTACGCCGCAGAACAACCGCCCCTCCGACCTGCAAAACCAAATATATCTCTTTGAACGCAACCACTCAGACAGTACGCTGCGCAAGGCCAACGGCGGCAATATCGAAAGTTTCTTTTCTTCTATCAACAAGCGTTACGGCGAACTCATCGGCACGCCGAAAGACGCTGCCGGCAACCCCGTACCGCTTTCTGCACAAGAGCGCACGCGCCGCACCCAAGAACTCAAAATGCTTTCGGAAGAGATGCGCAACTGCGTGCTGGAAGACATTCTCGTGAGACGCACACGCACAGATATTATCAACCATTACAAAGGCAAACTAACTTTCCCCACAATCAGCGAGCCGCACAGCCTCGAATACAAAATGGAGGACGGGCTGGCCAAACTCTTCGCGATGACAATGGACAGCATCGCGCCCTCGCTCGACCTGCCCGCCTTGGACGGCAACTATCTCTGCTACTACCGCTACCGCGCCATCGAGTTCCTGCTCGACCCCACAATCAAGAACCTCTACAAAGGCGGCAACATCGACCCCGACCGTTTCTCGCGCCAGTTGGCCAAGATCATGCAAATCAACCTCGTGAAGCGCATCGAGAGCAGTTTTTCGGCGTTTAAGTCTTCCCTCGAAAACCTGCGCCAGTACACGCAGAACATGATAGACATGTGGGAGAACGACACCATATTTATTTGCCCCGATATCAACGTCAATGCCGAGCTCAACCTCGAAAAGCGCTACGAGCGGGAGCACCGCCTCCTGTCGTTCAGCGACTGCATCAACGACCTTAGGGAGAAAATCGACCGCCTCAACCGAAAGGGGAAGAACGAACAGGGGCGCAACCGCGAACTGCGCCGCAGCGACTTTGCCCCCGACTACATCGCACTCCTGCGCAAGGACCTCTCGCTCATTAATTTCCTTTGCAAGAAATGGAACGCTTACAGCCACGACCCCAAGCTCGAGGAGTTTAAGCGTTCCCTCGTTTCCACGCTCTTCGACCCGCAGCGCAACCTCTCGCGCAAACTCGTGATTTTCAGCGAAGCCATCGACACGGTCGAGACAATCAAACTGGCGGTAGAGACCACGGCGCCCCACTTAAAGGTACTGGCCGTTACGGCCGCCAACCGCCACGACTTGGAGCAGACTATCCGCGAGAATTTCGACGCAAACTATGCCCCCTCTCTGTGGAAAGACGATTATCAAATCATCGTCACCACGGAGGTCTTGGCAGAAGGCATCAACCTGCACCGCGCCAACTGCATTCTCAACTACGACACGCCATGGAACGCCACGCGCCTTATGCAGCGCATCGGCCGCGTAAACCGCATCGGCTCCACCGCACCTTTCGTTTACGTCTATAACTTCATGCCGAGCGCACAGGGCAACGAGCAGATACAGCTAGTGCAAAAGGCTTACACCAAGTTGCAATCGTTTCACACGCTCTTCGGCGAGGACAACCAGATATTCACGGAAGAGGAGGAAGTGATGCACTACGACCTCAATAGGCAAGTGAACGGCGAGGAGTCGCCCATGCAGCAATACATCAGCGAACTAAAAGCCTTCAAGGCCGCCCACCCCGCCCGCTTCGCGCAAATCGCGGCAAAGGAGGACGGGCTCGAACTTGCGGTAGCAGCCCAGGAGGGCAAAAGCTACTTCGTTGTACGCACGCCGAGCATCTCGGGGCTGTTTGTCGCCGTGGACAGCGATTTAACGGCCTCGCTACTTTCGGGCACCGACATGTATCGCGCCTTCCGTCCCAATCCCGATGCCGCCCCTGCCTCCCTACCCTCCGACTGGCAGCAGCGCAAGGACATTGCGGAACTGACGGTCAATCAATCGCTGGCAAGAATGAACGTACACACCCGCAACTCCGCCAAAGCCACGCGCGCCAAAGAAATCATCTTGCACATGAAGGAGGCATGGCAACTCTCCAAAGAGTCTAAAAGCATTCTCTCCGCCGCATTCCGCTTTGTGAACAACGGCAACATCGACATCATCAACAAAGTCATTGCCCTCGATGCCGAAGTAAGCAACGACCGCTCGCTCTTTGCCCTCACGCAAGCCGAAGCCGACGACATTCTCAAAACAAATATCCAAAAGATTGTAGAGCGCGTGCAGCAACGCCACGGCAAGGCCGAGGTATATATGGCGTTGAGCAAGTGAGACGAGAAATATCGAGCTATTACGAACAAGATATAACGACAACTTAGACAACAAAAGACAACTCCGAGTCTGACAATTTGCGCTTAATATGACGACAACATAGACAACGGGGCGTATTTTATACGCCCGCTCGCAGCGCTGG
>SFFY01000042.1 GCA_004556745.1 Bacteroidales bacterium
TTAATAGGGTGACCAATCGCAGCCATAATACGCTCCGCAATCAGCCAGAGTTTAGGCTGCGGACAAAAATTAAACTCCCAATCAGAAGCCACATCAGTTGCTTCATGCAGATAGTGCTGCATATCATTCTTAGTATGCCAAGGATAAGAAGAATTTCTAAAAGTTATCTCTGAACTATGCGGCAAATAATCTGCATACCTGATTTGTCCTCCGTAACTTGCGAACACGATAAGGTCGCGTTGGTTGAAATCTTTAACTCCGTTAGGGTCATTAGAATTAGGTACATGAACAGGGAGCAAGGCACATTCGTCTAATCCATCGAAACCACTTATTGCATCGCTCCCATTATGGATTAACTCCAAAAGTGAATACGGAAGAGTATTTGCTTTTGCCCATTCATCTGCTGTTCCTTTGCCTGAATAATCGAATGTTGGGTTAGGGTACTTGTCCTGTCCTAAACCAAAAAAGAACATGTAAAGGTGCTTCCTGTTGTATTCCCAATTTGGGCACAAAGTCTTGAAAAGTGTATCGTAGGCCCTGCCGAGGTTGAGCTTGAAGACCATAAGGTCGTTGCCGTATTCGTCTTTACATTCCAGTTCGAGGTATTTTCTGCCAGAGACGAATTGCACGGTAGCTTGCAATTCGTCTGCGCTCTTGACGCTCACGAAACCTGCCAGCTGGAATTTCCCCGCAATGAGTTTAGCGGGGAAATTCTTGCCGATGATGTCTTTGAAAGACTGTTCCTTGCGGTGATATGGTGCACCGAGTATTTCTATGTTCGTCTTACAGCCTTTAAGAGGCAGGTTAATTTCCATTGAGTATTCCCCTTTGTCGGAGAAAGTGGGGTTTTCTGCCTTAATCGTAAAACTTGTGTCCTTAGCCATTACGGCATTTCTGCCGTTGATAATAAGTTGTAGCATATCTATGAAATAGGTTATCCGTTCAACTTCTTGTACCTGTTCCACTGCTTATCCAGCCCCTGCGGCCCGTCGATAACCACGTAGCTTTGCAGGCCCTCGTCGAGCTTCTCATTGAGGCGGCGCAGGGTGTCTGCGGTTTGGTCGCCGCCTTTGATGGTGACGACGGGGGCGGCGGTGTTCGTGGCTGTCTTCCCAGTGTTTGCCGCCGTGCTGGCAGCTGACTTTGCGGTGAGTTTTGCCGCCATGGCTGCTGCCTGCGGGGCGGTGACGGTGCGGCTCACGTCCTCTGGCGTGAGCGAGGCGAGGCGGTTGTTGCGGCGGGCGTTTTCAATGAGATTGACAAACGGCGAGATTGCAGGGTTCTCGATGGCTTGGTGTGGCAGCACGTATTCGCCTTCGTGTACGATGCCTGCCGGGCGGCGGTAATTGCGTCCGCCAGTGTAACCGCCCTCGTAGAAGCCGGCTGCCTTTTGCGCCTCGTATTGCTTTTTGATAACAGCTACCTGAATCATACCCGCAGCAGTGGCTGCCGCTGCTGCGGCAGCACCGAGCGCGGGGCCGATAATTGAGATTTTAGCCATTGCGCCGTATGCCGCAATGGCGTTGGCGGCGGTGTTGGCGATAGCCATTGCGATGTTCATCTTGAACTCCTTCTCGGCGTATTCAGCCTTGATTTGTGAGATGCGCTGCTGCTTCTCCTGCTCAAGTTGCTTTTGGAGTTCTTCATTTCCCTCAGCGGCGGCAATGCGTGCATCGTATTCCTGCTGCACCTTCGCCGTTTCGAGCGAGCAATTAGCTTGCATGAGGCTGCTAACCTGCTGCATCATGTTGCTAATTGCCTGCAACGACTGAATGGCGATGTCGCGTATGGCCGCCCACTTGTCGCTTTCAAGCTTCTTTGCTTTCTTGGCATAATCCTTTAGATTCTTCCCATCCCTTTCAAGGCTTTTCTTGTTATCCTTTTCGAGTTGCTCTCGTTGTTCCTTAATTGATTTCAGACCATCTACAGCGTGGGTTACGCTGGTAAAACCGAGGTCGGTGTTTGCGCCGACCGAGGACGATTTTCCCCATTTCGTTTCGACATCAACCTCTACTTCTGCCTTAATATTCGCTTTCTTTCTAAGCTCCTCAAAGTGCTTTTTAATGAGTTCGAGCGTTTCAGGAGCAAGCCCGAGTTGTTCGTTGAACTCTTCAAATAGTTTAATGGCATCTTGCTCATCGCTGTTGATTTGTTGTAGTTCTTTTTGTAGTTTTTTGGCAGGGTCGTCTCCAATCGCCGTATCTTTAGCCTGCTCTATTAGAGTGAACAGTTTTTTTATTTTGCCCTCTATCTCTCTGGAGATGTTTTCCTCTTGTGTGCGGCGTTCTTCAAGGAGTTGTTTTTCATCAGTGCAATACTGATCAACGATGGATAAACGTGTATCATAGTGCTTTTTAAGCGCGGCAGCTGCCTGCTCGTTGTATTGTTTCGTAGTGATATTGCCGGCAGAAAGTTGCGCGTCAAGTTTGCGCTTCTCTTCAGAGTAACGCGCATCTTCATCCTTAAGTTTCTGCTGGCGGTAATCGTTGCGAATAGAATTGCGCTCTTGCTCGTATTTTTTCAGAACATCGTTCTTTTCTTCCTCGGTCAAGCCTGCAATTTTCAGAGAATTGTTTTTGAACTTCTCTGCTGCTTCAAGGCGTAAGTCGAGCAGGCGGTAATAGTCCTCGCTGCCCTCGTGCCCGCCTTTGGCATAGGCAATGGCGGCATCGCGCCCTGCCTGCTCCATTTCGGCGATGTACTTATCAATCTTCTCCTTGCGCTCCTTTGCTTCCTTGCGTTTCTTCTTGTCGTCTTCGAGGCCAGGATCGACTGGTTCGTCTTCGTCTTCTTCTTCCTCATCTTCATCTTCTTCGTAAACTGCTTCTGCCATGAGTTCGTTGCCGTAGGCTGCATTGATGGTTTTAATCAAGTCATTCTGCTTGTCTAACATGCTTTGTAATTCACTCACTTTTTTTTCTGCAGCCTGTATATTCTCATTCCATGCAATTTCTGTTGTTGTATAGATATAATCTACATCAGCATCAACCTGCGACCTACCGTGTGCCTTTACTTTTGGACGTTTTTTGTTTTTTTCAGCGGCTTCTGCAGCACGCTTTTTGATATCGGCCAGATCCAGCTCAGCCTGTTGCTTTTGTAAAGCATAGTCCGCTTTTTTACGCCCGATTTCTTGCAATTTCTCTTTTGCCCCTTCGAGTTCGTATTTACGGACAAGTGCGTTGCAATAGTCCGTAAGTGCTTTTTCGTTAGCTTCGTATTTACCCGTTGTTACGTCCAATTGTCCGTTATATTCTGGGACAATTTTGTTGAGTTTCTTAATTGCTTTTAACCGTTCTTCCATGGAAAGGTATTCATTCTGTGCTGCTCTTTGGAGCAGTTCCAATTTATTCTTTTCCTCTACAACGGCTTCCGCACCGTGTTTCCGAATATCGGCCATTGTTTTCTCAGTCTCGGATAGCTCTTTCATTTTTTTTATGTTTTGCCAAACAGCTATTCCGAGGGCAACGATGACGGAAATAAGTATACCATAGCCCTTGGCAAGGCTTGCACCAGCCTTTTCTGCATCTAACCAGAGCCAAGACTGACGTGCCCAGTTGCCTTGCAATTGGGCCAGTCCTATCTTCAAGATAAGGTGAGCGGCATGTATGGCTTTTACAGTTCCATGATAGGCTTTTGCCATGGTATTTGCAACGGCAACAGCAGCTGCCTCGATTTTGGTAGCAATAGCAGCAGCATTTACAGCCACCTTGTAGGCGATGAGCATAGCTGTTAGTGTTCCTATGGTGGTTGCATGTTTTGAAACAAAGGTGATGAGCTGAGATAATATTTTGATGAACGATGTGGTTAAGTTCATCATATTAGACGCTAAGGGCATGAGTTTTTCACCAAGTTCGGCTCGCATATCCGCTATGGACTTCTTTGCTTTGTCGAGTTTTGCTCGTACGGTGTTGTTTTGTATTTCATACTCTTTCCCGATACTCGTTGCTTCAGAGTAGGCCTGATTTGCGAGCCGTTGCGTCTTCTCAACGTTGCCGATTTTGTCGGCGATTGTTGAGATTACGTTTATAGCCCGAGTGCCGTCCAGCCCCATCTGCTCGAACATCGGCGCGATTTTCTCGAATCCTCCCTGTGCGCGGAGGTTGGAGAGGAATGCCTTTACAGCTCCGTTGGCATCTTCTTTGAGCATCCTCGAGAACTCTTTCACGCTGACGCCTGCGAGTTGCGCAAACTTAGCTGGCTCTGTATACATTTTGTTGAGAAGCTGCGAGAAAGCAGTTGCAGATGTCTCGTCATGCTGCATGTTCTCGTCAAGAACAGCAGCAAAGCCTATGATGTCGGCCTGCGACATTTTAATTAACTTCGCTACTCCCGATACGCGTGCAGTAAAATCTTCGAGGTAGCCTGCACTTGCTGAGGAGTTTTGCGACACTTCGTTAATGGCCGATGCCGTGGATAGCATCGCCTGCTTCAGTCCGAGACGCTTGTCTTCCCCAAAGAGCATGGCGAGCTTGCCCACGTTCTTCACTGCGCCGTCGCCGAGGTCATCGCCGAGGGCGACGTTGATTTTGTCTGCGGCTTCAACGAAGTCGAGAATTTTCTTTTTTGACGTAATGCCAAGCTTTCCTGCGTCACCGGCGAGTGCGTTAAGCTGTTCGCGCGAGGTGCGGGTATCCATCTTTTTGAGGCTCTCGTTGAGGTCGTCGATAGCTTCTGCAGAAAGCCCAGTGTACTTGCGCACCTGCGCTTTTGCCTCCTCCATGTCTGCATATGCACTGACTGCCTGCTGCATTATAGAACGCAGCCCGCTGTACATTTGAATGAACGACTGAATGTTCATTATAAATCCTACCCACTTTGAGCTCCATTCTGCTATTCTGTCACTCAACGGCTGCTTAGTTACTGCTTTAATTTCTGTGTTCACGTTGGCAAGCTCCTGTTTTGTCTCGCGAATTGCTAAAGTGAGCGACTCCCATTCATCTGAGCCACGCTCCACCTTACCAGAGTTGAGTTCGCGCTGCAATTCTCGTATCGTGCGCTGTAACTCGTTAGGTGCAGACTCATCAAGGTTTCTAAGTGCTTTACTCATCACGTTGGCACGGGTCTCGATGCGCTGCATCTCCTTTTCTACCTTACGCATTTCACGAGTGTAGACCTCGAGCCCCTTTGAGTCGCCGGCGTTAAGTGCTTTTTCTCGCTTCACTTTCAGGTCTTCAAATTTTACTTTGAGTTCTTCGAGCCTCTTCTTTGCCTGCTCGTTGTTGATGATAAGTTCAATGGTTTTGATGTCTGTGTCTGTCATAATAAAAACGATGCGCTAATTTTTGTATTTTCCAAAATTAGCGCATCGTTATCCGATAAAAAAAGACAGTAGGTGTGTTTATTTCTTTTTCTTCTTCGGCATATAGAAAGGTCGTGGTCCTTCATATCTGTCCGACCATTTTTCTTTTGGAGGACGATAATTCCCTTTCTCTCCGAATTTGCTTCCTTCATGTACGATTAGGAAAAAAACCACTAAGATAATTAGAATAATAGTCATATTGAATTAGTTTTAAGGTACTGCAAATATACGGAAAAATTTTTATCCGCGCTCCCTTTGCGTGAGATTGTCGAAAAGTCCGGCAAATTCCTCGCCAGCCATATCGGCGAGTTTGTCTTTGAGCACCATTGTGCTGATGTACCACGACTTGTTGAACCACGGCTTTTTCTGCCTCTTCTTCCCGAGGCGATGTTCATGTCGGTATACGGGGTCGAGAAATTCGAGGTCACCGCTGTTGCCGTGGCTGTATCCGTTGCCTACGCCGAGGTCTACGTAGATGCCATATTCGAGGTACTTGAACGAGAGAGAGCCTCCCGTGTCGGTGATGAGGAAACCGCCCTTTTGCAGGGAGCGGCGCAGGTCACCCGTGGCGTACACTCCGAGCGCGTCCATTCGGTCGCGCCAAATCTCGATCATCTTGTCATACCAGCCTTGGGTGTACTCTCGCAGGCTTTCGGTCTTCGCGGCGTTACTCATCTTCTGCGTTCCATTCCTCCGATTTATATTGCAAGTCAGTCGGCTCGTCGATGGCGAGCATGAAGTACAGCCCCGTGCAGCCGTTTAGGAACTGGCCGCCGAGTTCTCGGCTGCGTATCTCGTCAACGGCGAGATAGCAGAGCTCGGATTGCAGCCACGATGCGTCCACGATGAAGCGCGAGTGCATCTGCCTGAACAGTTCCCGGCACAGGGAGAGCTTGGCTCGGTAGTCGTCCTTGCTGCGCGTGTCGTAGCGTGCCAGCAGGAACACGGTAAACACGCGCCGCTTGAACCAGCCTCCCCCGTGGCGGCTCACGCTCTCCTCGCACACGTCGGCCACGCAGACAAACGCCTTCTGCGTCCGCATCTCGCTGAGCAAACCTTCGAGATAGCCGATGCCCGTGCAGGAGCATGGCGCGAAACCTTTCTCCTTGGCGAGGCGGTTGCGGCGCACCATATTATATATATATGAGTGGAAATCGAAGAAATTTTTAACGTCCATAGGTCAATGCTTTTTATAAATCTTCTCAAGTTCTCGTGCCTCCCGCGCCTTGGCGTTGAGTTCGTCGAGTGCCGTCCATGTGTCCACGTTGAGCACCGTCTGCTCCTTGGTCACATCGCCCGCCGTGAGTGCCCTTACCTGCGCCAGCATCGCGCCGCGCAGGTCGGCAGGTTCTTCGGCATCAGCCTTGACGGGGCGGTAGAGGTCGGGAAACGCCCGTGCAAAGAATAGTTTTAGCCCCGTCAGCCAGTGCAGCATGGCGTAGCGCAGCAGGGGCGGAACATTCTTCGGCGACAGTCCGGGATAGAGCAGTGCGGCCATAGGCAACAACAGCGCGTCATCGGGCTGCGCGATGTATCGCTGCATGTAGTTCTCAATTTGCAGGTAGTGCCCAAAAGGCACGCCGTGCATCTGCGCGTCAACGGCTTTGCGACCCTGCCACTCGGCGGGGCGTTGCGGCACGTCGGGCGGCTCCTGCATGAAGTCAAGCGACATCGCGCCGAGCAGCAGGTCGCGGCGGGCGATGCGGCAGAGGTCGCCGCCTCGCCGCAGGAGCAGCGTGTCGGCATCAGCCTTCACAATGCCCAGTCCTGCGAAACGCAGGAAGGCATATACTTGCGCCCGCTCTGCCGGCACGCCCATGGCGAGCAGGCCGATGACGTAGAGGAACTGCGTTTCCGTCAGTTCGCTCCATGCCGTGGGCATAGACACCGCGAGCGCATCGCGCCTATCCGAAGAAGAAGCAGGCATCGTCTTTCTTGTTTTCATAGGGCTTGAAATTATCTGCCTGAAACTTGGAGCTTGCGGCATATTCCGGCAAGTCGTCAGCGTGTCGGTTGAGGAAGTCCTGTATCTGTGCGGCGAGGGTGCGCATGGCGGGCTTGCGGTCGGCTATGACGGCCGCCATGAAGCGGCGGCACATCTCGCGCAGTACGCTGCGCAGGTCGGGCTCCCCGTCCTCGTCGCATTCGTCCTGATGCTCCAGCAGCCACTGCATCTGCTCCCGCGACACGATACGCGCCGCTTCCTCGCCTGCCGCCAGCACCTGCGGCAGGAGTGCGTTGTATTCGCGCTCCAACACCTGCCGCCCGTCGGCAGCTGTCACTCCGTAACGGCGCAGCAGCATGGGGCACCACAGGAGTGAGGAGCGCAGGCGGCGGCACGCTTCCGTATCGCGCCAAGCCGTGTTGCGGCAGAGGTCCATGAGCAGCAGGTCGCGTGCGTCGGCTTTCTCCTCGCGCAGGCGTTCCTGCAGCGCGGCCACGCGGTCGCGGCTGGCTGGGGCGAGATTGTTGTTGCTCACCACGGCAAAGCCGTTGTCGGTCAGCACGAGGTCGAGGTGCGGCAGCGCCTGCCACGCCGCCTGCCGGTAAACGTAGGCTTCAACGAGTGCGTTGCCCGCATAGTCCTCGGGTATCTTGATGACGTTGCGTGCCTTGTCGAGATATTGCTGCATATAGGGCAGCACCGCCTCGAAGATGTGCGTCTCCGCGTCGCGGAACGCGGGCACATATTTTTCAAATGCTTCTTTCGAAAGTGTGATCATTGCTGTTTCTGGTTGGGGTTGATGCGTTTTGCGTCCTTATGCTCGTCGAGCGTGGTAAGCATGATCATCGGCACGGCGGGCGTTACGCCTTGCCAGCCGTTGAACTCGCACACCATCTCCACGGGTCGGAGCAGAAGGTCGTGGAAAGCCGTTTCGAGCGCTTGCTTCATTGTGAAGAGTTCGCGCTTGTCGCTGCCGCTGTTGTTGCTCTGCGATTTGCCCGGCACCGCACCAACGAGGTTGGGGTGCGTGTTGTCGGCATAGCAGAGCGTATTGGCAGCAACGTTGATGTCGTCGGCGTAGTCGCCGCCCTCCTTGTTGCCTTCGATATTGACAACACGAATATCGCGTACCTCGTGGCCGAGCGGGTCCACGTAGTAGCCCGTAATCCACGCCTTGCCGCTGTTGTGCACGCCGGCCACGAAATCGCGGATATTCTCCTTTTCTTTCTTGATTCGCTCCTTAATTTTGAGCGGATCAGTGATGCGCTCCTCGCTGATAATCTTCTGCCAATACTTGTTCTCTACCTCGACTTGGTATTTCACGGAGGCGTGGTTTCTGATTTTGGCAATCTTTGCCGCGCTGATCAATCGTTTTTCAAAGTACGAGCCGCCGCGGAACATGGCGGCGTAGTAGGGCGTGGGGTAATATTGGCAGCCTACAGTCGGGAAGCGCAGCAGTACGGCGAACTTGCGCAGCTGAGTTCGCACCGCGCAGCGTCCGTCCTGCCCCGGCTCGCGTCCCATCTTGACCATGAGGTCGCCGATGGGGTCGTCCTCGCGCAGGAGCGGAATGCGTTCTATGTCGTCTTTCTGCAGGTTGCCTTTTTTCCAGTTGGCATAATATACGTAGTTGATACGCCCGGCCTTGTCTGCTTTCGCGAGGCGGCAAAAACAAGCGTCCTTGTGGACGAGGCGATTGATTTGCGTGCCGTCGCGAGATAGTATTACGACACACACAGACATAAAGTAATATTTCATGTCGGTAATCTGCTCGAGGAAGAAAGTGCCCAGCCCAGTGCGCCGCTTGAAGCGGAGCGCGTCGGGCAGCGTAGTAGGCTGTCCGTCCGCTCCGTTGAGCACAGGGCCAGCCCCGTAGCAGGCAAGCACGTTGAAAAACTTGTTTTGGGCTGTAACTTCGTCAGATCCGACAAGGTCGCGTATCTTAAACGGTAACTGATTATCCGCTCCCCAAGGAGCATACAGCTCTTTAGGTCGTCCCGGTACAGGGCGGTATTGCATGCGGTAATCGTCGAAGATACCCGTAGTATCTTCGACGGTTTCAACCGCTGCCATAACGCCGCCTGGGGCAATGTCAATCAATTCTATCATGTGGTTATAAGATTTTGTTAGAGATACACGCTGCTGCCAACGTTGTTGTCGTACATGTCTGTCATCTTCAGCAGCGTACCGCTGTGCTATATATGGTTATCTCGGATTTTATGGAATTGATATGTATATATTATCAGAGCAGCGTGTAACTCAACGCCTTCTTGACAGTAAATCCGCACTGGCTCATAAGGCTCGTCTGCCACTTCGTTCCGCTCGGCGTTTCCCCGTCAGAGGTGAATAGCCAGCGGTTATCAGCCTCGACCGAACTGCCCACGTAGCCTGTCGATGTAAACGGCTGCGAACACTCGAATGTAGGAAGGTTGCCCTTGACGATGAAGCGTGCCAGCTGTGGAAGATTTACAAACGTGTTGTTGCTGCTCGTGAAAGCAACTGTGCCTCCCGACCTAAACTCTACACATTCCAGCGCGGCGCACGACTGCGCCAGCGTGCCGTATGCAGATATATCTCTGCCGCCAAGCACGATGCGTTTCAATGCGAGGCAATCGTGCGCAATGATATGCTCAATGCGCTCCACCGATGCCGGCAGTACGATTTCTTCCAATGCAGTGCAGTTCCCGAAAGCCCCGTAACGCACATCCGATATAGTGCTCGGTAGGTTCACGCGCCGCAGGCTTTCCGCGCCCTCGAACATTTTAGTATTGAGTACCGTCCAGCCCTCAGGCAGCGTTACCTCTGTCACGCCGTTCGCTCCGCACCAGCCGAGCAATCCTTGCCGTTCCTTGTAGGGCGTGCCGTCTGACATTGTGCCTTCTTTCGGCTTAAAGCGCACCACGTGCCGCCCTGACGACAGCGCAGCGTAATAGCTTGCCGTGCGGTCTTCCGTTATAACGGGCAGTTCTACCTCCTCGCCGTCTATCTCGAGCCAGCCGATGCAACGAACGTCATAGAATAGTTTGTAGTGCCTGGCGACATCTGCCTCGATTATCATTTCCACGTAGTCGGGCGCGGGCGGGTTTTCCAGTGCTTCTATTCGTGTGGAGTTTTCGTTTGCCTTGTTCAAAGCAGTATTAGCTGTGCCGCTTATAGATGCAATATCTCTTTCTGTACTTTCAGGATCTATCGAGTTAAGTTTTGTCTTGTCTGCCGCCGTCATTACGCCCGCCCGCGCCGTTGTTGCCGCTCCAAGCGTGGCTGTTGCAGTGCCGCCGAACGTTTTAGCAAGCACAACGGGAACGGAAGACGCACTCGCCGTGCCCTCGTAGAGGTTGCCGTTGTCGGGCAAGGCCACGCTGCTGCCCACGTTGAAGCCCCACATATTCTTCATTTGTAGCACGCGCCCCGAGAGCGACAGATTTCTTGCACCGTGGTTCTGTACGGACTGCACGTCCGTGATGGCGGTCGCAGAGAAATTGATGTAGCGAGTATATTGCCGATTCTCAATATAGATATACTGCATCGCAGTGCCTCCTCCCGCGTTGTTCTTCTCCACTTGCTGCAAGATAAGTACGCCGTGATAGATGCCTTCCGCCTTCTTGTAAGTGCCGTGGAGCAAGGCAATGGCATTGTTGCTAACGATGTCAAACTTCGCTGCTCGGGCGAAAAGCGCGGTGAACGTGTCGAAAGCGCCGAGTTCCTGTATCTTTTTACCCAAGTCTGCCAGTTGCTCGCCGTGCTGCACAATATTAGTCTCTGCAAAATCGCTTTCGCTTTGAAGGTCGTCGAGCCAATTCTTGATTACGAACGTGCTGCTGCCCTTGACAAGCGTGCCGTTCGCCTTGCGATACCAATATGACTTGTCCTGGCGGTTAAGATACGTGTGGCGGCGGCTGGCGTACACGTCCCAGCCTTGTAGGCTTGCACCGTTAGATAAGAAACTCGTGTAAAACCTTCCACTCCGCTCCAATACAAAGCGGTTAGCGGACGTGTCGAGGATAATGCTGTCGCTTTCCTGCCGCGTCACATCTTCGCTCTGAATTGGCACGTCGCCGAGCGACATGGAGTAGTCGAACGCTGCGCAGCCGATGCCCTCTTGCAGCAGGTAAATATTTTGTCTGTAATATTCTTTGTCTGCAAAGGCAGTGCTTATTTTTTGCGCGGCCTCTTCTGCAATCTTCTTGGCATATTCCGCTATGCGCTCCGCTGACACGGCTTTCGATTGCGCAGCAAGGAGCGGCGTGATGATTTCCTCCTGAATATATTGGGCTATATCTGCGATGCTGCCCCCTACCCTTGCGGCGGTGTTGGCGGCTTCGCCCGTCTCGTCTCTGACGACTGCCGCCGCATTGATTATCTCCGTAATATCTTTTGCCATGATACAATATTTATTTTGTTATATGGCAAAGATATGCTTCTTTGAATCGTAAATAAAAGACACGCCGCCGAACATGGAACTGTCGGCGGCGCGTCGGCTTATTTTATAATATAGACATCTGTGGCGCTTTCTATGTTGAGCGTGGTAGCCGTCACGTCTGAAGCTTCGGACGGGAGGCTGAGCGCAAATGCCACGTACGGGTGCGGCGGTTCGGCTGTACCGAGAAGGTACTTCCTTCCGTTCGCGCATGTCAGCCTGAAAGCGAGCGGACGATGCGGCAGCTCAAAGGCATCGCCGCATAGTGTAGCCGAGAGCGTGGCGTTGAAAGAACGCGTGCCTTCCTCCTGCTCTTGCGAGGTCTCGAGCTCAGCAAGACCAGAAATAGGAATTTCACGCCAAGGCGCTACATCTCTGAAAATAGCAATAGACGTTTGCGGTACGATGATGGCAGAGGAGATATGCCGTGCCTCGCAGTATTCAATACGGTTGATGTGAAGCAGCATTTTCGTTTAAGTTTTCAGGTTCTACTATTTCAACGACATTTGCCTCTTCGGCCTCTTTCTTAAAGCGGTCGAAGAGTTTGCGGACGCGCTCTTGCACGTTCGGGATACGTTCGAAGCCGGCAACGGACGGGTCGGAGGTAAGTTCGAACTGCTGCGGAACTATTTGCGAGTAGTCGGGTCCAATGGATTCGTCGTGGTCGAGGCGGGTGAACTTACCGAGCGCGGAGAGGACTTTTGCAAAAGCGGAGGCATCGTTAGATGACCTTGCCATTGCAAAACCCTCCTCGCAACGCTGGAGGAATACATATTGGCACCATTGCCGCGTGACCTGCCCGAGATTGCCGAGGCATATCTTGAGCAGGCGTACGTCCTCGTGCGCCTGAGTGAAGCCGACATTGTATTGCGCGCGCAGTTGCGCTACAATAGCCTTGTCGGGGTAGGCAGGGTGGCGCAGCCAATAGGCGTACATGTCGCGGAGGCGCAGCATTCTCTGCCGCACGAGCGGCTGTAACTTGGCTTCTTCCATTTCCTCTTCTGATGCGAAGAGGAAGCGTTGCGTGCGTTCGATGAGTTCAGGGTTCATAGGTGTTTCTATTCTTCCGATACCATTTGGCGGAAATATGCGGCGATGTTCTGCGAGGCTGTCGGCGAACCTGCTTCAGCAAGTTCTATTTCGCGCTTGCGCATTTCGAGGGCGACGCGAGCCTTTGCCTCGCGATACGCCAGCGAAACAGGCGACGAAATATCGTCTATCTCATCGCGCAAGGAGCGTTCGTCCACGCCGAGCAGCAATGCCATATCGGGAATGGGGGTCAGCAGTGCGACGAGGTCGCGCACTTCCTGCACCCTATCCGATAAGGCTGTCTGTATTGTTGCCGGTATCATATCAGTCTGTAAGTTGTAAGTGAGTTAAGAGTTGCAAGGCAATAATCTGCCGTTTCCCGGGATTGTATGATTGTGTAGTTCTCGAGGCGGTTACCGCGCGTTTGGTTTTGGCTCGCCAAGACCAAAACGGGGGGGGGTAATTCCTTCTATTATGATCACCTTACTGTGGTTCTTGCAGAAGCGTACTTCATCGTAAGCGGCACGGAGCATGGCGTTGATCTTCGCCGTTTTCTCTGCCGCCTTGAAGTCAGTAAAAAGCCTGGCAGTGCGGATAAGTCCTTTGCGGCGCAAGGCGATAAGCTTTCGCAGGAACTCCTCGCCGGTCGAGAAGGTGCTGACGGTTATGTCGGCAGCACCTGTGAACCCGAGGAGTTTTTCAAGTACATAGCCAAGTTGGAAAGCGTCGGTAAGAATCACCTGTACTTTCTTTTCGCTTGGGTCGCATATTTCCGGCTTCTGATTCATGCTTCATTTTCAAAGGGGCGGCACTAATCTCCCGACTAATCCCGCCCCATACTACCTTAAAACTAATCCAACTATGCTTCAAATTTCAAATACCAAGCCGAGACTTTCGAGTTCTGACTTATAGTCAGGGTCGAAACTCTGTCCTGCAGTAACAAGCAACTGCACCCTCTGCTGCATTTTACTGCGCAGGGTGTCAGCTGCGTCACCTTCTGCTTCTGCAAGTTTCGGCTTGTTCTCTGATAAGTATTTGCGAGCAGCCTGTAACTGATTAGGCGTTGGAGCTTGTGCCGCATCTTTTGCAGACCCTGCAGCAACCGCGCTCCAAGTGTCGTAGGCATTCCAGTTCTCGCGATATTCCTTATCCAGTTCTATTAACTGCAAGAGATATTCGTGGCGGTCGCATGGCGTAGCGTCCTCCATGCCCTTGAGCGTTTCGAAGATTTGCTTCATCTTGAAGTAAATCTCTCCGTTGCGCTCATAAAGGGCTTGTATATCTTCTGGCAGTTCATCGTGATCCTCTCGCCGTCCCGAGAAGTTTCCGGCATTATGGTCGGCGTCAGCATCAATAACCGGCTGCGCCTCGAGCATCTCCGAAATTCTCGGCAGGTGGTTCTGCTCCATAAGAGCTACTTCGCGGGTCGTGAGACCCTCCAAGCGGATTTTGAGGTGCTTTCGCAGCTCGTATTCCAGCTTTGCGAAGTTGGCGCGACGGAGGATTTGCGCGTTCATATAGCGGTTGCGGTTCAGCCGCAGGAGCATTTCCGCGCCTTGTTCGAGTCTGCGTTGCTCCTGCGGGCTGTTGAGCCACTGCTGTATGTCCTTAGTAAGTCTTTCGTCCAGCATTCCGCAAAGTGTTTATTCTGACACTGGCAAACCAGTCGCAGCGTCGATGATACCTTCCTTGGTGACGATTTTGCCCTTGTAGTAAGGAGCGGGGCAGGCGTCGGTTGCTTCGATGTCAAGCGTGGTGCCGAAATCGCCGGTAACGCCTTCGCCACTGTCCTGCTTGGGCTTGGTGTCGGTTGAGAAAGCTTCGCAGCCGAGCACACGGAACTTTCCGTTTCGTACCTGGATCAGATATACGAAATCGTCAGAGTTTGCCTGACGGGCGAATCCCGTAGCGTATTCGTCCGTCTCGGGGTGTACGACTGACGTTTTGTTGATGAAGGAACGAGCGGGCTTGTCACCTTGACTTTCGGATTCAATCTTACCCTTGTTGTCAACAAGGTCGATGAAGTTCCAGTATTTGTCAGAGGCAAGCGTGAAGTTCCCTTCATAGGTTGCGAGTTCCGACATGTCAGTCTTCGCTGTATCAGGGAGTGTGGGCCATGATACGATGTCCCTTTTGGGGACATAGTACAGGCGTGAGCGAATACCCGGCAGGATTGTTTTGCCCTTGCAGAACGGAAGGCTGTCGTAGAGGGCGGCATTTGTACATTCTTTAGCCATGATGTTTCTTTTTTAAAGTGGTTAAACTGTGGCGAGTTTAGCAACCATGAGGCGCTCCTTGGAGATGGTCTCGAACTGGCAGCCGAAGAACATGGTTGCCACGAACGAGAGAAGAAATTCGTGGTGCTTCTCGATGGCGATTTTTTCGCTATCCATGCCGTCGCCGTATCCGTAGACCATGTTGGACTTGGTCGAGAGGTGGATAAACTGCGAGCCTTTTTTGCCGACGAGCGGCACGAGTTCGCAGAGATTGTCCGTGCCTTCGAGGAAGGTCTTCTTATACTGCTGGTTGTATACCACATTGCCGAAGGAAGCGAGGTAGTCCTTGTTATAGGCGCGGTATACGTTGAATGGAATGTACATCTTGGTGGGCACGCCTTGGAGGTTATCGTCGGCACTTTCGTAGATGCTCATCAAGATGTCGGTGGCGTTGCTGTTGTCGATTGTCGTATCGAGCTGCATGAAGTTGCCTTTACCAGTAGCGATGCCGCCAGCGGTGATCTCCTTCGCGGTGATGGTATCGAATCCGTCGAAGAGGTCAACTGTCGTTGTGCCTGAATCGTTGCGCTTAGCGTCCCAGATGTGCTTGTTGAGGTTCTGACCCAGCTGCAATGCCAGGTAATAAAGCACCTGCATTGAGAGATCCGTAGATGCGAGCGCCTCTCCCTGAGTGGTGAGCGAGCCGTATACAGTCTTAGCGACTGAATTGAGGTCGAACTTCTTGACAACACTTCCGAGGAATGTTTCCAGCGTTCGCGGTTCGATCTTTACGCCGCTATCGTCTACGCGGTTGGGGTCATACGGACCGAGTTCGATGCCGCCAGAGAGTTGTCCGAGAACTTCACGCCCAGCGATGCCGGGGCGCGGGGTCATGTGCTGTAAAGTAGCTTCAGCTGCGATGACGGGCATCACAAGCAAGTCTTTGCGGTAATTGACTGCGGACTTCTTAAGGTCCGCGTCTGTGATGTTGATTTGGTATGCCATAGTTCTAAATGTGTTAATTCGTTAGAAGTTAGCCGATGGCTTTGAGTTTCGCGTATGCGGAGCGAGCACGCGAAGCATAGTCAGCAGCAGGTTCTTCTGTCGCTGTCGCTTCGATGTGATTGGTTTCTTCTCCGTCGTTCTTTTCGAGCGCGGATACCCGTGCTTTGAGTTCTGCGTTTTCTTTTTCAAGAGCAGAGAGCGTGGAAAGGCGGGTGTCGAGCGCGTTCATCTGCTCGTCAGAGAGTACCGCCTTCCCGTCGCTCGTTGTGATGCTGTCTGCCTTAATGGCTGCCAGCACGTTTTTGTAGTCCTTGATTTCTGTGTTCATATCTTTAGTTGTTTGGGTGTTGGTTGCTGATCGAGACGCGAAGAGCGAGCGTATTCCTTCGAGGAAGGAGCGAAGCGACAAGTCTGCGTCCTTTTCCTGCCGATTTTCGGGGACTGGGAAACCGCATGCAAGGATTTCGCCCTTGAGCGCATTAGTAATGACCGGGTGCTCCTCGTCCTTGCATACCTCGTCGACAAGGCCGCGTTGCTTGCAGTCGTCTGCGTTGAGCCAGATGGCATCTTTTATCCACTCCGCGACGTCCTTGACCTTCTTGCCGCAACGGGCGGCATAGATATTGGCCACTGTTTGGTCAATCGTTTCAAGGGCGTTTTTGGAGGCTTCCAATTTTTTAATCGCATCAGCAATTTCTTCAGCGTTCATTTGGCCCCACGTGTCTACCCAGTTAGAGCAGCGGTGCATAAGGAACAGAGCGAACTCGCCCATGACGATTTTCTTAGCGCCCATAGCGATGATGGTTGCCGCACTTGCAACGAAACCGTGGAGATGCACTGTGACATCGCCATGTTCTACGAACATTTGACGGATTTGGAGAGCGTCGATAACAGCGCCTCCAAGGGAGGAGATGTACACATTGCAAGGTTTCTTCTTGCACTTGTTGAGTTCTCCGCGCACATAGTCTGCTGAGAACGGCCAACCGATTGAGGAGTTGATGTAGATGTCGTAGTTCATGTGGTACAGGATTATTTGTCAGCGAATTTATTATAATTGAGTGAGTGTATAAAAGACAGGCTTATAGGTAGACCTTTAAGCCGTCTATCTCGAAGAGCGTAATGTCGCGAAATTCGCGAATTACGCCAGATAGTGGAATGCTGATGCGGTGTGTGCCGCCGCGCTTGTGCATTCCGCAGCACACGGCGTTCTTATAGTGGAGAATATCGCCGGTCGATATTTTCCAAACGCGTAGGTTGTGCGGCTTCCCGTCTTCTAAAAGGCGGAAAGCGTCGCGGCGGTGCAATGCTTTGGCCATACTCTCATTTATATATAATATTGTATCGTGCATTAGAAAAACGAAGCGTCAAATGTATTGTCGAAGGTGCGTTTTGGCGTGGATAATGTGAACCGACGCCCGTCTCTTGCAAACCGCCATTTAACGCTACCTTTCTGAGGCTCGTATTTGTTATTGGATATGCTAAGCTCGTTATCTGTGATGCATACTTCGTCGCCATCGGCGGCGGAGAGAAAAACAAGTGTTGAGGAACAGAGATCCTCGAATGGGGCTATGTCTCCGCCACGTAGTGTTCCTGTAATAGAAGTGTATTCTGGAATTGATTCAACGAGGTAGTTGCGTGTCGTTCCTTGGAACGATGCGGAGCTGCGTGTTGGTTTAAGTTCCTCGGTCGTGATGCCGAAGAAATGTAAACTTTCCATTTGCCCAAAGCAGTTGCGATACACGAGCGTGACGGGGCCTCCATCGATGGCTGGCATGACGCGGAACACCTGTGTTCGCTCCTTGCCTGCCGTGGCGGTGATGGTATGGAGCACGTAGCCTTCAGATGGTGGTTCAAATTGCGAGGTAGAGAAAGCGAGAACGAAGTAACCGTTTCCTGCGTCTGTAACTGAAAGCCCGGCTGTCTCGAGGAAAAATTGAGATTTTGTCTTCCCGCTTACTTTGTTAATCCAAAGCAGCGAAAGTTCAAACAAGGGCCTAGTTTCCGAACTGTCGAAAAAGCATAGATATTCTTGCGCTCCGAGATAGGTGTGCTTTGTACCAGTTTGGAGTGTAAGGAAACTGCTTTTGCAAAAGTCTGCAGCGCCGTGTGAGAGACAAATGCTGCAAGGCAGGAGTAGGAAACTTATTCTTCCGTTTTCATTCCATTCGATGGTGCATTGCTGCGGGTTATTGTCGGCGAGGTCGCGGAGAAGTCCGTCGAACTCATCGAGACAGATTATGCCTCCAGCATCTGGTGTTAGCGTGAATAAGACTTCCTGACCATTGCAGGAAATCTTAATCTCGCAGTCTTCCTTAGCGGAGAAGCGCAGCGTTCGAAGTTCATGCGGGAAGCAATATTCTGGTATGTCGGTGAGGAGCGTTACCACGTTTTATTTTTCTTAATCCATACAAATAAGCATAATGCCGCAAAGGCGGCGAGGCATAGGCAGAGTTTGGTTGCGCCGCCAGGTATGCCGCGCGTGTCGGCACGCTCTGAGCGATAGATGCGCAGTGTGTCGGTCTTTGATAGATAGACCGTGTCGCGGCGCATGGCGGCGATGCGGTCGGTGCGGAAGTGGGTACGCTCGATGATAACCGTGTCGCTGCGCAGCACTTCGCGCACAAATATGCTGTCGCGCCGCAGGAGCGTGTCGGCACTGTGGGTGAAGAGGCGGAGCGTGTCGGTGCGGACGGCCGACAGAGTGGCAGCCGTCTGCACTGTGCGCTCTGCCGTGCGGCACGAGACGCAGAGCAGCAGGACAAATGCGGCGATTATGTGAAGAAGTTTCATAGGTCGGCGTATTCGGAGGTGGCATCGAAGCAGGGGCAGGCCTTGGCGGCGAAGTCGCGGTGTCCGCGGATTTTGGCATCCGGGTACTTCGCCTTGAGCCGCGCGAGGAGGGAGCGCAGGGCGTCTTTTTGCTGCGGGGTACGCGTGTCCTTAGGCTGTTTGTCATCGCCGAGGCCTCCGATGTAGCAAACGCCTATGGACATCGCGTTGTGTCCCACGCAGTGCGCTCCTATTTTCTGCTCATCGCGCCCGCGCTCTACGGTGCCGTCGAGGCGCACCACGTAGTGGTAGCCGATGCAGTCGAAGCCGCGGACGAGGTGCCACACGTTGATGTCGCCTGCGCCGAAGTCCTTGCCCTCTCTGGTGGCGGAGCAGTGCACGATGATTTCAGTTATTTTTCTTGCTTTCTTGGTCATTGTCCTTGTTGAGTTTGTCTGTGATGGGAACTTGTCGTTTACGTAGACTGAAACGCCGAACACTGAGCCGGCGTAAATCATGGTTTGCGCTGCGAACCAGAGGACGGAGTCGGATATCTCGCCCAACGGCGAAACGATGAAGCCTGCAACGGAGAGGGCTACGCCGCTGATGAGCATGCCGACAGCGGAGATGTACTGGATATTAACGCGATGTTCTCTTGTCATAGAATTGTGTTTTTGTCGTGTTATGAAGCAAAGATAACTCGTATGAGTAGCCTGGGAAAAGACAGCAGAAAAACAGAAGCCCAGTATGTTCCAGTTGCAGATACTTCGGAAACAGGTACATACTGGGCTTCTGTACGCTATATTTTTGGCGTTGTGGATTGTTATACTTAACTTTGCATTGCAAGAAACACAAAAAACGCAGGGCGCGCTGTCACACTCCCTGCGAAAGGCTTAGCCTTTTGTGGTTTTAGAATGCGATTTCTAACGAAATCTTAATTTTCCAAAACCTAAGAACAATTTTGAATGAAACCATATTTTTTTGTGTTTCTTGTTTTTCCTACTTGTTTAATCGGTCCTTCGGTTTCACCTCGCAGCCTCTCTACGGCTGCTATTTTTGTTTATGTATTGCAGTGCTTCTCGGGGTTTTGATACTGCTAAAAAAGGGCGTTGAAAGTATGCGGTGCAAGGGAGGGCGTCCGATTTTATTTCACCCGTAGGGCTTGAAAAGTTTTTGGCAAGCGCAGCAGCAAAAAGTTTTTGAAAAAAAATTGGATACCCTTGCACCGCATACCAACGCCCTAACTTTGCAGTATCAAAACCCCGCAATAGGTATTCTAAAAATTAAGTTTTTTCCCGGGCAATAGAGCGCAGCGGTTTACCCGTAAATATTTTCTTCCGCTATGGAGCGTGCGGGGACCCGCGCCGTTTTTGGAAAAAGCGGTTAGGGCGCACGCGGAACAAATGCAACGCGCTAAAAATAAATGCTGGCACGCCGCATCGCCAAAAGCCGTTGAAACGGCGGCGGTGCTGGAAATCGTGTCAGTTTTCATTTTTAGCGCGTTGCGGACTTCACAGCCGCAGTTTCCTGCGGTCTGTATGCGAATGCACCCCCCACCGCCCTACTCCTCTTTTCTCATCACTTCATAAAAATAAAGCGGAATATGCAGACGTGCAAACGCCGCCCCTTGCCATTACAGGGGGCGGCGTTCCTTTCCGTTCTTGCTTGCTAAACCTCTATTATTTGCGCTTCTAATAACTCAACGCGCTCTTTTATCCTCTCTTGCAAGAAATCAACGAAATCAAGCAAAACTGACTTGTTAGAGATAGAGAAAAGTTTATCGCTTTTGTATGAAACTTCTTTGTTGAAATCAAGTCGAAAGGTTTTCGCCTCAAATTCTTCGTCTGCTTGCATCTTCTCTTTTGCGTCTTTCAAAAGGTCAAGCGTTTCTATAAACTTTGTGCGCTTCTTGTTGAGTTCTTGCAAGGCGTTGAGTTTTTGCAGCGTCTGCTGCAATTCTTGTTGCATACGGGCGGCGCGTTCTGCTGCTGTTTCCTGCTTGATTTGCACAAGCGTTTCCTGCTGCTTATCCTCCTTTTTAGGGGCGGGTGCTGCTGCTGCTTGCTTTGGAGCGTTGTTTAATTCGTTCTCAACAATAGCAACCTTAATTCCGCTTCTTACAAGCAAATGGAGATTATTGTCAAGTTGTTCATAAGGGAATGAAATAACTTGTTTGCCGTCCTTTTCTTGCAAGTTTAAACGTAAAACTTCACTTGCCTTTTTTGCATCTTCGTTGCGAATTTCATAGGCATCTCCAACCCTGAAAAGAAACATTGTATCAGGGTGCTGCTTCTTAAATTCTTCAAATTTCTGTTTTCCGTTGTTTGCGGCGTTGCTGTTTTTCGTGCTTTTTGTCTGCATGACTTAAAATGTTTTTGGGGTTAATAAATTGTTTAATTAGGGGTTATTGTCTTTTTGCTACTTGCTTGCTGCTGAAAAGGTAGGCGAGCGGGTAAAAGTCGTTTTTTGCCTCGTCTTTACTTTTGCCTTGACTCTTTGCAAATTCCTTTGCCTCTCTGCTGGGTTTGGGGTGTGCCCAAAGCAAAATTGCTTTTTCGCCTTTCTTCACATAATACCCCGCTTCTTTCCACTCCGAGAAAGATTTAAGTTCCGTGTGCCCTGCTTGTGCGTAATGCTCCCTCAACAGTTCGTTGGGTTTCATTTCTACCCCCGTTGCTTTTGCTGCTTGTTGGAGTTCGTTGCAAAGGTCTTTCAATGCCTTGCGGCGTGCGCGTGCAAGTTCTTGTTTTTCGGTTAATACTTGCTGCGTTGCTTCTGCCTGTTGTGTGTTCGTTGTCATGGCTTAAAATGTTTTTAGGGTTGATATTATTGCAATTAGATTAGCAAGCAAAGAATTTGAGCGTCTTCCAATTTTCCGAATATGCTTCAATTACTTTGTCGTTGTAAACGTTTTTGAAGACAATGGAAAGTTTGCCGTCTGTCGTATCAATGTCTAATATTTCAACGAGTTGGAAAAATTTTTTTTGAATTGCTGCAATAGCGGCGGCAACGCGTTCTTTGATGTTCATCTGCATGGTAATTTCCGAGTTTGTAGCAGTGCCCTGAAAGGCTGAATTTGAGTTGTAGTTGTTGGATCGCATAGTAGTATTGAATTTTAATTTTTATACTGCTAATAAAGGGCGTGTCCGGGACGGCGGTGCAAGGGAGGACGTCCGATTTATTTTCACCCGTAGGGCTTGAAAAGTTTTTGGAAAGCGCAGCGGCAAAAAGTTTTTGAAAATAAATTGGAAACCCTTGCAACGCCTACCAACGCCCTAACTTTGCAGTCTAAAAATCAAAAAATTCAAACTACGCCCATGCGGGCCGATAACGTACAACTGAAAGCCGAAAGGGCTACTGCACAAACACAAGGAAATTATTAAACATCAACCTACTGCCAATTCTTTTGGCAGTAGACCGAACTCCCGGCGCGGAGCAAAGGGAGCAGCCTTTCCGCGCATAGAGCGGAGCGGAGTGCGCTGGGCAGACGGGTGCACGTTGAT
>SFFY01000010.1 GCA_004556745.1 Bacteroidales bacterium
AATCTGCTAAGGCTGCGGTCGGTTCCCGCCCGCCCACACAGGACAAGCAAAAAACAGAAAAAAGTAAAGCATTTCGTCCTTACTATTTACAGTAAAAAGCAATCGTCCACTTTTTCCTGTTTTTTGCTTGCGTCGTTTGAAGCGGGCGGAAACCGACCGCAGCCGCAGGGATTAAGGACGAGCAAAAGCCGATAGGCTTTAATGCTCGGCGTTAAGCCCGGCGGCGTGCCCTTGGGCTTCAAACGATGCAAGCGGTTTTTATGGTTTTTGTCAAATTCCATAGTTAATTCAACCAATGCGCCCTTAATATTTATACTAACCCATCCTTAAATCCAATATATCTATGAATGCTGCAGAATTAGAACAAAACAAGCAACTCTATCTCGATACTTGCCGCCGCGAGATACACCGCGACGGACTGGAACGCCTCTTGGACTATCTCGAAAAGTCGGACTTCTTCACCGCGCCCAGTTCTTCCAATTTCCACCTCAACGAGGCAGGCGGCCTTTGCCGCCATTCGCTCAACGTGTTTGAGGCGGCCTGCAATATTTACGACCACATCTATTTGCCGCAAATCAAGGCAGGCAATTCACCCTTCACTCACGAGATTTCGCGCGAGAGCATTGCCATCGCCACGCTCTTCCACGACCTTTGCAAAATCAACTTCTACCACGAGACGCAGCGCTTCAAGAAAGACGAAACCGGGCGTTGGGTCACCTATCCCGGCTATGAGGTGAAAGACAGTTTCCCCTTCGGCCACGGCGAGAAGTCGTGCCTCATGGTGAGCTGGTACATGCGTCTCGAGCCCGAGGAACTTTTAGCCATTCGCTGGCACATGGGCATGTTCGACATGGCGGCCAGCGGTTCGAGCATGAGTTTCTCCTTCCGCGCCGCCGTCGACAAGTCGCCG
This sequence comes from Bacteroidales bacterium, assembly GCA_004556745.1. Lineage (GTDB taxonomy): Bacteria > Bacteroidota > Bacteroidia > Bacteroidales > Bacteroidaceae > Alloprevotella. Next base: position 911 of record SFFY01000010.1, read on the forward strand.
CTCGTCAGCATTGTCCACGCCGCCGACTTCCTTGTGTCTAATTTAGTAGAGAAAACAACAGAACATTAGTAAACAAGTATACAAGTAGACGAGTAAACGAGACAGATTACTCATATAAAATATAATTAGCAAAACAAACTTGTCTTGTCTACTTGTTCACTCGTTTACTTGTTTACTAAAAATCCCAGAACATTAAAATACCATGAAAGCAAAATTCCTTACCCTCTTCGCGTTCTGGCTTGCCGCCCTCTTCGCGGCATCTGCCAAAGACACCAATCCCGCAGCCGTCAGCGCATTGCTCGACCGCATCGGCGGCGCAGGCACGTCGGCACGCTTTGTGACCGAAGTTGACGCCACGCTCTCTGCCGACGGCAAGGACGTATTCGTGCTTGCCGCCCGCGACGGTAAGCCCTGCATTCAGGGCAATAGTCTTTCGGCGGTTACGGCCGGCATCAACTGGTATCTCAACCATTATGCCCACGTCAATCTCGCCTGGAACCGCCTCACCGCCGACATCTCCGCCGCCACGCTCCCCGTGCCCGGCGCAGAAGAGCGGCACACCTGCACGGCCGACTACCGCTATTACCTCAACTACTGCACCTTCTCCTATTCCATGGCCTTTTGGACGTGGGAACGCTGGCAGCAGGAGATCGACTGGATGGCGCTCCACGGCATCAACATGCCGCTCGCCCTTGTCGGAGCCGACGTGGTGTGGAAAAACGTGCTCGAACAGCTCGGCTACTCTCTCTCTGAAATCAATGCCTTCATCGCCGGCCCGGGCTTCCAGGCCTGGTGGCTGATGAACAACCTCGAAGGCTGGGGCGGACCCAACAAAGACTGGTGGTACACGCGGCAGGAAACGCTTTCCAAGAATATCCTCGCCCGTATGCGCGAACTCGGTATGACCCCCGTGCTGCCCGGTTACAGCGGCATGGTGCCCCACGACATCACCGCCAAGAAAGGCTGGACGATTGCCGACCCCGGTCGCTGGTGCCAGTTCCAACGCCCCGGCTTCCTGCTCCCCACCGACAGCCATTTCGCCGAAATGGCCGCGCTCTATTATCAGGAGTTGGAAAAGGTGATGGGCACATCGGCTTATTACAGCATGGACCCCTTCCACGAGGGCGGCAACACGAGCGGCGTGGACCTGCCTGCCGCCTACACCGCCATACAGACGGCTATGGATAAGGTAAATCCCGATGCCAAGTGGGTAATTCAGAGTTGGAACGAGAACCCGCGCTCGGAATGTCTCAACACGATTAAGAAAGGCAAGCTCGTGGTGCTCGACCTCTTCTCCGAGGCCGTGCCCCGCTGGAAAGACTGGAACGGCTACGGTGGCCATGAAATGGTCTACTGCATGCTCCACAACTTCGGCGGCCGCGTGGGTCTGCACGGACGTTTGAAGACGATGACCAACGGCTACTACGATGCCCTGCGCCTCTATCCGCAAAACCTCAAAGGCGTGGGTGCCACGCCCGAGGGCATCGAGACCAACCCCATGCTCTACGACGCGCTCTTTGAACTGCCGTGGACCACGGTGGCCTCTACCTCCGAATGGCTCAACGGCTATGCCGCCGCCCGTTACGGTGCAGCCAATGCCGATGCCGCAGAGGCGTGGCAAAAGTTGGCGCAGTCGGTCTACGACTGCCCCACCTCGCAGCAGGGCACTTCCGAACCCGTGATTTGCGCCCGCCCCGCGCTTACCGTCAATTCCGTGTCCACGTGGAGCACGAGTGCTATATATTATAATGTCTACGACGTGCGCCGCGCCGCCGCCGCGCTCCTCTCCGCCGCCGCCGAGTTAGGCGGCAATGTTGCCGGGGCTGACAACCTGCGCTACGACCTCGTGGACGTGACGCGCCAGAGCCTCACCGACGTGGCCAACCTCCTCCTCAAGCAAATCCGCAGCGCCTACGACGCCAAGGACACCGAACGCTTTACGCGCCTGAAAGACCTCTTCCTCAACCTTATCCTCGACCAAGACCGCCTGCTCGCCACCGATAGCGGCTTCCGCCTCGGCCGCTGGACGCAGATGGCACGTCGCGTGCCTGCCGAGGCAGGGCAGGGGAGTGTGGCAGCCGATTGCAACTGGATGGAATGGAACGCCCGCACGCAGATTACCGTTTGGGGCACGGAGGCGGCTGCCAACTGGGGCGGTCTGCACGACTATTCCAACCGCGAGTGGGCCGGCTTGCTCAAAGACTTCCACTATGCCCGTTGGCAAAAGTTCTTCGATGCCCTTGCTGCCGGAAAGGTCACGCCCTCCGCGTCCGAATGGTTTGCCTTCGAGGAGGCATGGACTAAAAGCTATGCGCAGCAGTATGCTGCCGAGCCGGAAGGCGATGCCCTCGCCGTGGCTCCCGAACTCTTTGCCAAATATTTCGGCACGCTCACCGACGCCGCAGGTACCGTTTACCACCTGCCGCTCGGGCTTGCCACCGACCTCACTGCAGAGACCACGCTCACGGCCTACCGTGGCGAGACCTTTGCGCCCGTGTTCTCTGAAAACATCGCCGCACAAATCGCCTCTTTCGGCATCGACCTCAACGGCGACGGCATGATTGCCGCCGATGAAACCATAGCTGCCGCCGCCTTCGCCGTTCCCGCCGCCTCCGCAACGGGCAAGGTGAAAGCGCAAATCACGCTCACTGACGGCACGCAGCTCACCCTCGCCCTTCTCCTGCGCGACGACATCACCGCCCCGCGCCAAGTGTCCGTTGCCACGGCCGATGTCGCCCAAGGCACGGTTGCCATTGAGGGCGCATCGGAACTGACCGTAAACTCCGCCGATGCCGTCACCATCAAGGCCACGCCTGCCACGGGCTACGACTTCCTGCAATGGACAGATGCCGCAGGCAATGTCGTCACCTCGCAAAACCCCTATACTTACTACGGCAAGGAGGCGGCGCAGTTCACCGCGCACTTTGCTGTGAACAAGTGGGGCACCGTGACCGAGAACTGGGCCGACCGCAACGACATTCAAAACTATGAGCAGTACCTCGTGCAGATGTCCGTCTCGCAAAATGGCGGCTCGCCCGTGCAAATCTATTCCACCGCGCAGATGCCCGCCACGCTCTTCAACGTAGTGCCCACGGCTGTCAATGCCCCGCGCGGCTCGAGCTTCACCCTTTCGTGGAACGACTCCGACCGTCGCGGCTTGTCCTACTGCCGCCTCTCGGCCTACATCGACCTCAATGCCGACGGCGACTTCACCGACGAAGGCGAGTTCCTCGATGTGCGCGGCAATAAGAACCAGGCCGGCAACTCCACCGTTTCCGTCGGCACGCTGCAAATCGTGCTGCCCTACGACATGCCGCTCGGCATCACCCACGTCCGCCTGCGCTTCGACGGCGCATGGAGCGGCGGCTGGGACTCCGTCACCGATGCCAAGCCCGCCACGGCCGAGGCAGGCCGCCCCGTCTACGACGTAGTGGTGAACGTCACCGAGCTCCCCGCCCTTGCCCCCACCGTTACCGTTGTGAGCAGCGATGCCGCCATGGGCACGGTAGCAATCAGCGGCCTCGACAACCCCGCCACGGTGCGCCCCGGCGAGCGCATCATCTTGCAGGCGCAGCCCAAGGAAGGCTATCGCCTCGAGGCGTGGACCGACCAATACGGCCGTATCGTCAGCCGCGAGGCCAACTACTCCTTCATTCCTGTCGAGACCGGCACATTTACCGCCAACTTCGCCAAGGACAGCGGCTCTGACATAAAAAAAAAGAACCTGCCATTAGCGCAGGGCACTCCCCAAATCTACGACCTAAGCGGAAGGCTGCACGGCGCGGCAGATAGTTCCCTGCCCGTCGGTGTGTATATCGAGAAGACCGATAATACCAGCCGCAAGGTGTTGCGCAAATAACTTACGCCCCTGCTCATCAGAGTAGGGGCGAATGCTATATATGGGGCTATAATTGTGGCGGGCTGTAAGCCCAGTTGTTGCCCATAGCCCCGGGCAACGCCCGGGGAAGACGTACGCCGCGATTAATACATTCGGCATTTTTGTGCCGTCGGCGCAAAAATGCCACGCACCACAAGCGCGTAACCCATTAACGCACGCAATGCCACGGGGCGTTGCCCCTCATAAGGTAGGTTGCTCTTGCAGAGCGTGACGCTTTAATCAATGCCCGCCGTACCCCGGGTGCTGCCCGGGGCTATGGGCAGCAATTGGGCTTACAGTCAGCCCCAACCATTTACTCATTCGGCGCAGGCAATCAATCCGCGTGAGCGGGCGTTTTGCAAAACGCCCCTACTTTCGTGCAATCATCATAGCACGCCGTTCGCATCATCTCCGTGAAATTTTTTCCTTTCACGGAGATATCTTTTATTTGCTCCTGACTATTTTTTACTATCTGCGTAGAAAAAGTTTGTTAGAAACTTTGTAACGGCCATTACAAACTTTCTAACACATGTTACAAACTTTGTAATACGTGTTACAAACTTTGTAACAAAAACTTTTTTATAAGAAAGGAAAAAATATCAAGGAGAAAGGAATAATTTGCTTGCAGATCGCAAAATATATCACGGAGCAAATTTTTACGGTCACGTATGATAGTTGAGGCTGTCTGCCTGAATAGATTTCCTTACGTTGAAAATGAGCATAGACTAAGGGCTAAAATAATATAGGAAATCATTAGACGTGCATCAATAATTGTGGCGGGCTTTCAACCCGCCACAATAAGGATTTTTCAAAATGGTAAAATTCTGCACAGAAAAGGGCAGAGGCAGACAAAAAAAATAATATTCCCCTACCTATACAAACGAAATGTCGGCAATCACCTGGGCGCGTATCATTTCGTTGAGTTTCTTTACAAGATTGCTGCGCTGCATCATCAGCGTGGCGCGGGCGGCAGGCGAAGACACGCGGACGGTGAGCACTTGGTTGCGGATACCGACGGCTTCAGAGTATCGGCTGAACGCCTCGCCCGCAACCGACGGCCACGCCATGAGGGCGCGGTATTCGTTGAGCGGAGTTTCGAGACCGGCAAGGCGCAGATAGCGCAAAAGCACGCTGCTTATTTCTTCAGATTGTCGTCGTTCCATACATTTTGCTCCGCGTTGATGTGAAACAGGCGGTAGTCGCGCTGCGTGGCAGCCAAAATTTTGTCGAGGTGCTCGCGCTGCGTGTCCGTGATAAAGATTTGCCCAAAGTCGTCGCCGCTCACGTAGTCGATGATATTGCCCACACGGCTGTCGTCGAGTTTGTCGAAAATATCGTCGAGCAGGAGCAGCGGCGTGTGGCAATGCCCCTTTTGCTTGAGATAAAGGAACTGCGCCAGTTTCATGGCGATAAAATACGTTTTGGTCTGTCCTTGCGACCCTTCGCGGCGCACAGGGTAGCCTTTCAGGGAAAGCAGGAGGTCGTCCTTGTGCGTGCCGTGGAGCGTATAGCCCACAAGGCGCTCTCGAGCACGCCAGTCGCGCAAAATCGGTTCGAGGTCGCCGCGCTCGCCGTGCGACTGGTATTCAATTTCCACCTCCTCGACCTCTTGACGGCTGAGCGTGGCATACATTTTCTGGAAAATAGGACGGAACTCCTCCACAAACGTTCGCCGCGCGGTGTAGATGATGGCGGCATCGCGCGCCATCATCACTTCCAAAACATCCAGCACCGATGCGTCCGGCTCTTCCTCCTGCTTCAGCAAAGCGTTGCGCTGTTTGAGGCAACGCTCGTAGCGGATAAGGGCTTCGAGATAAGGCGCATCGTACTGCGCAATCACCTGATCCATAAACTTCCGCCGCTCCTCGCTGCCGCCCGAAATAAGTTCAGAGTCAGAGGGCGAGATGAGCACCAGCGGAATATTGCCCACATGCTCCGATATCTTCTTCAAGTCCTTGCCGTCCACCTTCACCCGCTTGCGGCAGCCGCGCTGCAAACTGCACGTCACGCTTAGCGCCTCGCCGAGTTCCGAAACGTATTGCCCCGAAATCATGAAGAAGTCCGCGCCGTGGCGTATGTTGATGCTGTCGCTGCCGCCCTGTGCGCTGCGGCACAGCGAGAGGTAGCCGATGGCATCGAGTAGGTTCGTCTTGCCCACGCCGTTGGCACCGACTATGCAGTTCACGTTAGGCGAAAAGGTAAGTTCCGCCTGCTCGAGGTTTTTATAATTAAGGACAGAGATACTTTGAAGAATCATTGAGAAGTTGCTTAGTAAACGAGTAAACGAGTAGACGAGTAGACGAGTAAACGAGTAGACGAGGAAATTTTCGTGCAAGCGAGTGCAGAGCCGAACTTGTTCGAGCTATGCCGAGCGCAGCAGAAAATCACGAAGTGAAACAAGTAAACAAGGGAAAACTACCGCAAAGTTACCACGCAGAGGGCAGATAGGCAAAGCAAGCGCGCCCGAAAATAGCGTTTCCTATAAAAAAAAGGGCTTTTGCTTTAATTATCCTACGAAAAACATTAAATTTGCACCGCCTTAATTGAAGCAGTGTGCAAAAACGCTGCCCGAGTACACAATATTATATATATATAATAATGGTGCGGCGCAACTGACAGACAAATAAAAATTAGAGCATAAATATCATTATGAGCCAAAACAAAAAGCAAAACGCATTGGACGTGAACGACAAGATTGCACAGTCCGAGGCATTTATCAGCAAGTACAAGAAACAACTCATCATCGGCATCGTGGCCGTTGTGGTAATCGTGGGCGGCACGTTCGCTTATATTTACGGCTATGCCAAGCCCCGCGAAGAGAAAGCGCAGGAACTGCTCGGCAACGTGATGCAGAAATACGTGATGAAGCAAGACTTTGAGAACGCGCTCAAAGGCGATGCCCAGACGCCCGGTCTTACAAAGATTGCCGAAACTTACGGTTCGACCGATGCCGGTAACGTAGCCAACTACGAAGCAGGTATCTGCTACTTCCACATGGGTAAGATTAAGGAAGCCATCACTTCGCTCGAAAAGTTCAGCACCAAGGGCGACAATACCATTTCTGCACAGGCTGTAGCCGCTCTTGCCAACTGCTACGCTGCTGACAAGCAACTCGACAAGGCTGTTGACACGTTCAAGAAGGCTGCCAAGAAGACCGATGTGCCCGCCCTCTGCGCAGAATATACGTTCCAGGCAGCGCAAATCCTCGAATCGCAGAAGAAGAACGAGGATGCCCTCGCCCTCTATCAGCAAATCAAGGCCGACTATCCCGAATCGCCCCTTTGCGTGAACGAGGAATACAACGGCCAGGTGCTCGGCGCAGTCATCGACAAATATATTGAGCGACTGACCAAATAAGAAATGTCTACTCAAAACTTTTCCTACCTCGACGCACAGGTAACACCCATTCCCGACGCCACAGATATGCGCATCGGCATCGTGGTGAGCGAATGGAACAACCACATTACGGACAAATTGCTCGAAGGCGCGGTGCAAACGCTCCAAGAACACGGTGTGGGACTTCCTAAAATCACCATCAAGCGCGTGCCCGGCAGTTTTGAACTGATTTACGGCGCGGCGCAGTTGGCGAAACACGGGCACGTGAACGCCGTAATTGCTATCGGCTGCGTGGTTCGCGGCGATACGCCCCACTTCGACTATATCTGCGAAGGCGTGACGCGCGGTTTGGCAGACCTTAATGCCAACGGCAGTATCCCCGTCATCTTCGGACTGATTACAACCAACACGCAAGAGCAGGCAGAAGAGCGCGCAGGCGGAAAACTCGGCAACAAAGGCAACGAGTTCGCCGTTACTGCTATAAAAATGGTAGACTACGCTTGGCAGTTACAGAAATAATCTATAACTTTGCAACGCAAAGAAGCAATAAAACGCTTTAAGTTGCATGGGCAAATACCAGAGTGGCCAAATGGGGCAGACTGTAAATCTGCTGGCTTACGCCTTCGGTGGTTCGAATCCATCTTTGCCCACAAATGTTTTTGCAAAAGGGTATGCCTCAAAGCATACCCTTTTTGCTTTTTAATCCTAAGACCATGAGCACTATTAAAAGCCACCTTGCGGACGTGCTCGCCCGTCTGCCGCAGAGCGTACGCCTTGTTGCAGTGTCGAAGTTTCACCCCGTGACGGCTCTGCAAGAAGCCTACGATTGTGGCCAACGCGTGTTTGGCGAAAGCCGCGTGCAAGAGTTGCAAGCCAAGCGCGAGGCATTGCCCAAAGACATAGATTGGCATTTTATCGGCCATCTGCAACAAAACAAGGTGAAATACATTGCGCCTTACGTCAGTCTTATCCATGCAGTTGACAGCCTGCGCCTTTTGCAGGAAATCAACCGTCAGGCCTTGCGCTGCGGGCGTGTCATTCCCTGCTTGCTGGAACTGCACATCGCGCAAGAAGAAAGCAAATACGGCTTCACGCCCGAAGCCTGCGAGGCGATGCTTGCCGCCGGCGAATGGAAAGAACTTGCGGGTGTGGAGATTGCGGGGCTGATGTGCATGGCATCGAATACGGACGACGAGGCGCAAATCCGCCGCGAGTTCCACCTTGCTCACGAACTTTTCCTGCGTTACAAGTCCCTTTATTTCTCTGATAAAGAATACTTCAAAGAATGTTCGTGGGGCATGAGCCACGATTATCCGATTGCCGTAGAGGAAGGCGCAACGCTGGTGCGCGTCGGTTCGTACATTTTCGGAGAAAGGATATAGGCAAACAAGCAACTTTTTCATAAGAAGCGCACAATATTAGGCTATAACAATCGTTATAAAATAATATTGTGCGTTTCGCGGTAATATGCCGCTATGGCGCATCAAAAGGATTTGGAAATACAATGATTGAATACATCAAAGGACAATTAGACGACTTAACGCCCACGCAGGCAACTGTCGAAGCCGGCGGCGTGGGATATGCGCTGCTCGTTTCGCTCAACACGTATTCCGACGTTCAGGGCAAGAGGGACGTGAAACTGTATGTTTACGAAGCCATCCGCGAGGACGCACATCTGCTCTACGGCTTCGCCACGAAGCAGGAGCGCGAACTGTTCACACTTCTTATTTCCGTGAACGGCGTGGGTGGGCAGACGGCACGCATGATACTCTCTGCGTTTACGCCTGCCGAGTTGGCTGGCATTATCCAAAACGAAGACGTGCGCTCGCTCAAAAGCGTGAAAGGCATTGGCCCGAAGGCCGCGCAGCGCATCATTCTCGATTTGCGCGACAAGGTGATGGGCATTTTGGCAGATGGCGGCGGCGCGGCAGAAGCAAGCGGCGGGCAGCCCGTGGCTAATAAGGCGGTGGTGGACGAAGCCGTTTCCGCACTCACTGTGCTCGGTTTCCCGCCCGCTCCCACGCACAAAGTAATCATGCAGCTTATCCGCCAGCAGCCGGATGCCACGGTGGAGGAACTGATAAAGCAGGGACTGAAATTGCTGTAAAGTTTTAGTAGACGAGTAGACGAGTAAACGAGTAAACAAGTAGACGAGTAGACGATTTTTAAGGTGAAATCTTCTTTCCTGAAAATATTATTTATTGCCTTGATGCTGGCTGCGGCAGTGTCGGCAGTGTTGCGGGCGTATGCGATACGTCCCGCTTTTGCCATGCACCGGGCAGAGACGGGCGTTGCCACCGCGCCGCCCGACACGGTGGCCCCGCGCTTTAAGGTGAAGCGCACCACCATTCAGGACGAAGACGAACCGAAGGCAAGCATCGACCTCAAAGACCCCGAGAACCTGAAGACAGAAGCAGAGTACAACGAAAAGGAAGATACCTACCGCCTCGGCACGAAACTTGGCGACGACTATCTCGAAACGCCGTTTTTCATGACGAGCGAGGAATACATGAATTGGAGTTTCCGCCGCTCCATGTCGGAATACTATCGCTCGAAGAACCGCGACGACTTCAAGGCAAAGGGCAAAGAGAAGTTCGACTTCACCGACATGAAGTTCAGCCTCGGGCCAGCTGATAAAATATTCGGCCCGGGCGGCGTGCGCATCAAGACACAGGGCTCCGCCGAGCTGAAAATCGGCGCGAACACGCGCTTTACCGACAACCCCTCGCTCTCGGAGCGCAACCGCAAGGTATTCGGCTTCGATTTTGACGAGAAAATCAATATCAGCGTCAACGGCAAGGTGGGCGACAAGGTGAACCTCGACTTCAACTATAACTCAGAAGCCACTTTCAACTTCGACACGCAAAACCTCAAACTGCACTACGAAGGTAAGGAAGACGAAATCATCAAACTCATCGAGGCGGGCAACATCTCCATGCCCACCAACTCGTCGCTCATTCGCGGCGCGTCGTCGCTCTTCGGTATCCGCGCCGATCTGCAATTCGGCAAATTCAAAATCAGCACGGTCATTTCCCAAAAGAAGTCCAGTTCGCAGAGCGTCAGCTCCAAGGGCGGCGTGCAGCTCACCAATTATGAGTTTTCGGCTGATGCCTACGACGAAAACCGCCACTTCTTCCTCGCGCACTATTTCCGGGATAAATACAACGCCAATATGGCGCAGCTGCCCACCATTACCTCGGGCATAAAGATTAACCGCGTGGAGATTTGGGTGACCAATAAGAACGGTACGACTACCAACACGCGCAACCTCGTGGCAATGGCCGACCTCGGCGAGCACGACTATATCGGCAACCCGCTCTGGACACCCGGTGCGGACGTGAACCCCTGCAATGCCGCCAACTCCCTTTATTCTTACCTCGCCAACGAACTCGCCGCCGCGCGCGACATTTCGCAGTCAACGCAGACACTGGACGGCTTTGGCCTCTCCGGCGGCGTGGATTACGAGAAACTGGAAAACGCCCGCCTGCTTAACTCTTCGGAATACATCTTAAACGAGGCACTCGGCTACATCTCGCTCAAATCGACGCTGCAAACCGACCAAGTGCTGGCCGTGGCGTATGAGTACACTTACAGAGGGCAGAACTATCAGGTCGGCGAGTTTTCCACCGACCGCCAGAACAATAAAGAGGCGCTCTTCGTAAAGGCACTGCGCAACACGGCCTGCACGCCGAAGATGCCCAACTGGAACCTGATGATGAAAAACGTCTATTCCCTCAACGCATCGTCAATCCAGAAAGAAAAGTTCCGCCTCGACATCAAGATTTTGAGCGACACGACGGGCGTATATCTCTCATACATCCCCGAGCCTGCGCTGAAAAGCAAGAAAATCATACAGCTCATCGGCCTTGACCGCCTCGACAACAACAACCGCCGCAATCCCAACGGCTATTTCGACTATGTGGAGGGCTACACCATTGACGCTTCGAGCGGCCGCGTGTACTTCCCCGTCGTTGAGCCTTTCGGTAAGGACCTCTCCGCCGCTATCGGCAACGAAGAGGTGGCGAAACGCTATGTGTTCCAAGAACTTTACGACTCCACGCGCACCGTTGCGCGGCAAATTGCCGAGAAGAACAAATATCAGATTTCGGGACAATACAAAGCCTCGCGCAACGACGAGATCGACCTCGGCGCGATGAACATACCGCGCGGCTCGGTGCTCGTAACCGCCGGCGGGCAGACGCTCTCGGAAGGTGCGGACTATACCGTGGACTACAATTCCGGCATCGTGCGCATACTCAATCAGAGTATCCTCGATGCAGGCACGCCCGTGAATGTGAGCCTCGAAAGCAACACGGATTACGGCATGCAGCGCAAAACGCTCTTCGGCATGACGTGGGAATACGACTTTTCCAAAGACTTCCAAATCGGTGGTACGTTCATGCACCTCGGCGAAAAGCCGCTCACCACGAAGGTCGCCATGGGTAGCGAGCCGCTCAATAATACTATATGGGGCGTGAACATATCGTGGAAGAAACAGAGCCAGAGGCTTACGGACTGGCTCGACAAACTCCCTCTCATACATTGCACCGCCCCGTCGAGCATCAGTTTCACTGGTGAATTTGCACAACTCATTGCAGGCAAGAACAAAGGAGCACAGGGCAACGCCTCCTACATCGACGACTTTGAGAGTGCCAAGAGCAACATCGACATCTCCAACCCTGTGGAGTGGAACCTGTGCGCCGTGCCATCGGTGTTTGACGAGGCGAAACTGACAAACGACGTGCGCTACGGCTACAACCGCGCCCGCCTTGCCTGGTATTACATCGACCCGCTCTTCACGCGCCGCTCGTCATCGCTCACGCCGGGCCACCTGAAAAACGACCTCGCACAGCTTTCCGACCCGTGGGTGCGCGAGGTGTACAAGAGCGAGTTGTTTCCCAACAAGAGCATCAACATGAAGGAGGCCAACACCCTCAATGTGCTCAACCTTGCCTACTATCCCAACGAGCGCGGCCCGTACAACCTTGACCCCGTCCTTGATGAAGACGGACATTTGCCCAATCCCTCCAAACGCTGGGGCGGCATGATGCGCAAACTGGAAACGAGCGATTTTGAAAATGCCAATATCGAGTACATCGAGTTTTGGCTGATGGATCCCTTTGTCAAGAATGAAGACAATCCTGCTGCCGTGAGCGGCGACCTCTACATCAACCTCGGCGAGGTGAGCGAGGACGTGCTCAAAGACGGCAAGAAGTTCTACGAGAGCGGCCTGCCCGTCGACGGCGACCCCACGCAGTATTCTGAAACCGTGTGGGGACGCGTGCCCACGCAAAACAGCGTGACTTATGCGTTCAACACCGCCAGCGGCTCGCGCCAGAACCAAGACGTGGGCTTCAACGGCCTGACGAGCGAGCAGGAGCGCAGCTATCCCGCTTACGCCGACTATCTCACAAAGGTGCAGGCAGTGGTGAAGCCCGAAGTCTTTCAGGATATCTACAACTCGCCTTCTGCCGACAAGTATCACTATTTCCGTGGCACGGACTACGATAATGAGCAGCGTTCTATCCTCGACCGATACAAATATATCAATAACCCCAACGGCAACTCCGTAGATGCCGACAACTCACCCGAGAGTTACAGCACGGCCTATAAGACCTCGCCCGACGTGGAGGACATCAACCAAGACTTCACGCTCAACGAGTACGAAAAGTATTACCAGTACCGCGTGCGCATCTCGCCCGAGGCGATGAATGTGGGCAGCAACTACATCACCGACAAGCGCATCACGAGTGTTACCACCCGCGACGGCGTGTCTAAGCAGGCGGTGTGGTATCTGTTCCGTATTCCCGTGAAGGAATACGAGAAGAACGTGGGCGGCATCTCCGACTTCTCGAGCATTCGCTTCATGCGTATGTATATGACGAACTTTGAAAATCCCGTCGTCCTGCGCTTCGCCACGCTCAACCTCGTGCACGCCGAGTGGCGCACCTACGAGCAGAGCCTCTACGCCGGCAAGGCCCCCGACGTGAGCGGCACGGTGAGCGCTTCGGCCGTGAGCTTTGAGGAGAACAACGAGAAACAGCCCGTCAACTACGTCATACCGCCCGGCATCAGCCGCGTCATCGACCCTGGGCAGGACCAAGTGCTGCAAAACGACGAGCAGGCACTGGCCATCACCGTGAAGCAGCTGGCCTCCAACGATGCACGTGCCGTCTACAAGAATACTTCGCTTGACCTCCGCCGCTACAAGCACCTGCAGATGTTTACCCACGCCAACAGCCTCCCCGGCGAAACGCCTGTGGAGGACGGACAGGCAAGCCTCTTCCTGCGTCTCGGCACGGACTACAAGAATAATTTCTACGAATACGAAATTCCCTTGAAAATCACCCCCGACGGGCTTTATCCCAACTCCGATGCCGGTGCGCGCATCGTGTGGCCGGAGGAGAATATGCTCGACATAGACCTCTCCGTCTTTACTGCCGCCAAGCGCAACCGCAATCGGCAGAAGTCGCTCGGGCTGATCTCCTACGCGCAGCTTTATTCGGAATACGACGCCGACCGTCCTGCCAACAAGATCAGCGTGATGGGCAACCCCACGCTTGGCGAGGTGCGCACCATCATGATTGGCGTGCGCAACAATTCGCGCGATGCGCGCAGCGTCGAGGTGTGGGCTAACGAACTTCGCCTTCAAGAGTTTTCCAACAACGGCGGCTGGGCGGCACGCGGTGCTTTGAACCTCCAGCTTTCCGACCTCGCCTCAGTGAACCTCACGGGCCACGTCGAGACCGAAGGCTTCGGCGGCATCGAGGAAAGCGTATCGCAGCGGCGCGACGACAATCTCTATGAATACAGCGTTACCACCAACGTGGAAGTGGGTAAGCTCCTGCCTGAAAAGGTAAAGCTCCAAGCACCCATTTACTACGCTTACTCCAAGCAGCGCACCTCGCCCCGCTACAATCCGCTCGATACAGACATGACCATGGAAGAAGCCCTCGACGGACTGGCTACGAAGGCGGAGAAAGACTCGCTGAAAAACATTGCGGAGACTGTGGTCATCAACAAGAACTTCAGCATCTCCGGCGCACGCTTCAACATTTCCACGAAGCGTCACCCCATGCCTTACGACCCCGCAAACTTTACTTTTGGCTACGCCCATAGTTCGCGTAACACCACGGGCGAGACTACGGCGTGGGAGAAAGATGAAAACTGGAAATGGAACTTTGGTTACAGCTATACGCCTAACTATAAGCCTTACGAACCCTTTAAGAAATTGAAGGGCAAAAGCCCGTGGCTCAAGATCGTCAAGGAACAAAATTTCAACTATATTCCGCAAAACATCGCTTTCAACTCCGACATCAACCGCACTTACTACGAGTTTCAGGAGCGCGATATGGAAAATCTCGACAACTCGTCGATACCCCTAACGTGGTCGAGCGACTTCCTTTGGGACCGCTCTTTCCAGTTGCGCTGGGACTTGACGAAGAGCATACACGCCTCTTTCTCTTCTGGCACAAACGCTGAAATCGAGCAGCCCTATACTGCTGTAAACAAGGACCTTTACCCCGACCGCTACTCGGCCTGGAAAGATTCCGTTTGGCAAAGCATCAAGCACATGGGGCGTCCCTTGTCGTATCAGCAGACCTTTGATTTCACCTGGAAACTGCCGCTCAACAAACTGCCGCTCTTCGACTGGCTCACCGCCGACTTTGCCTACAACGGCACGTACAACTGGACGCGCGGCACCGACCTCGAAGACGGCTCGACCATGGGCAACAACATCTCCAACTCCAGCAGCAAGACCTACAACGCACGCCTCAACCTCGAAACGCTCTACAACCACGTACCGTTCTTGAAGAAGACCAACAAGAAGTTTGCCGCATCTACCACCACCGCCAAGAAGAAAACGGAGCCGAAAAACTTCACGAAGGAGATACAGCTCAAGGCCGACACCACGCTCACCATTCAGCACAACCAGAAGAGCAAGAAACTCCGCGTCACCGCCCTCCGCCCCGACGGCACGCGCTATCCCATTCGCTACAAGGTGGTCGACAATAATAAAATCATCGTACTCTCTCAGGACACCGCGCGGCTCAAGCTCACCGTCAGCCCGCGCAAGCGCACCGAGGAGCAAGGCTGGTACAAGGCACTGCAATATGCCTCGCGCTTCCTTATGATGGTGCGCAACGTGAGTGTGAACTACACCGACAAGCAAAACCTCAACGTGCCGGGTTTCCTGCCCAACGTGGGCGACTACTTTGGCCAAAACAACAGCGGCGGCTTGCAGCCCGGCCTTGACTTCGCCTTCGGTTTCACGGGCGAGGACTGGCTCTATAAGGCAAAGGACAAAGGCTGGCTGCTCTGCTCGGACGACCTCATCACGCCCGCCACAATGAGCCAAAACCGCAATCTCTCCATTCGCGCCACGCTCGAACCGTTCAAGGATGTGAAGATTGACCTCTCCGCCACGCGCAACGAGACGAAAAACTCTTCCGTCCAGTACATGTTCGACGGTATGCCCACCACGCGCACCGGGTCATTCTCGATGACAACCATATCTATCGGCTCGGCGTTTGAGAAGACCGGCTCGCCCGACAAGGGCTATAAGAGTAAGACGTTCGAGAAATTCGCAGGTTCCCTCGCAGCCTATCGCGACCGCGTCGAGGCACAGTATGCCGGAGCACCTTATCCCGCAGGCTCCGCCCTGGCCGGCCAGACCTTCGACCCGGCCAACGGCACGGTATCGCCTTATGCCGCCAACGTGATGATACCCGCCTTCCTCGATACCTATACGGCTGGCGGCAGCGGGTTGGACATCTTCCCCAAACTCTCCGCGTTGCTACCCAACTGGTCGGTGAGCTACGGTGGGCTCGGCAAGTTGCCGAAGATGAAGAAGGTATTCAAGAGTTTCAACCTCAATCATGCTTACAAGAGTGTCTACACCGTGGGCTCTTACAGTTCGTTCACCTCTTATCAGGAATATATGAACGGCTTTGGCTTCGTCACGGACGTGGCCACGGGCAGCCCTGTGCCGAGCTGTGAATTCGACGTCAGCACCGTGAGCATCAACGAAAGTTTCTCGCCCCTGATTGGCGTGGACATGACGTTTGTAAACAATATCACCACCAAGGTGGAATACCGCAAGACGCGCGTGCTCACGCTGAGCATGACCTCGCAGCAGTTGAGCGAATCGCGCTCCAACGACCTCGTCATCGGCCTGGGCTACAAAATCAGCAACCTCAACCTCTTTGCTCCCAAAAAGACCGTGAAGAGTAAGGCGAAACGCACGGGCAGTTCCGCGCAGAATAGCGACAACGCCAAGAAAACCGGCTCCACCGGCTTTGCCTCCGACCTCAATCTGCGCCTCGACTTCACCATCCGCAACCAAAGCGTACTCAACCGCGACATCGCCACCCTGATTTCGCAAGCCACGAGCGGCAACAAAGCGGTGCAGGTGTCCTTCGCCGCCGACTACGCCCTCAGCAAATACATCACCCTCACCGCCTACTACGACCGTCAGATGAACAAGCCCCTCCTCACGTCCAGCTCTTATCCTGTCACCACTCAGGACTTCGGCTTCAGCATTAAGTTTATATTGAATAGGTAGGGTGTTGGGGTAGGGCACTTGCCGTGTCCTCAGGCGTAGTGCCTTCCAGACACATCGTGGCACCTCGCTTATCCGAGGACTGCGTCCTCGGATAGACGAAGCGAGGACGATGTGCCTGGAATTTTCGTGCAAATGAGAGCAATCAAGTTTACTTGAATTGCCGAGTGCAGCCGAAAATCTCAAAGAAGAGGCACTACGCCATAGGACATGCCCCGCTCCTCCGATCAATGCCCATAGAGCTTATGCGTCAAGTTTACTGGAAGCACAAGAGTCTAAAAACACGTTAATCCCGTCCTCCTCCCTGCGCAGAGCGTTTACGGCACGTTTGCAATCGTTAAGGCGGCACGGCGCGAAGATTTAGAGATAATTAAGACAATGGAATTTTGCTCCGAGAAAAATTCCACGAAAATCAAGGAGATTTTCACGATAAAGCATATTGCAAAAACTATCAAGGAGATAATTTTTACTATCCTGCTTATAATTTTCACGGTCATATAAGATAATTTTTCCGCTCATATAGGATAGTTTGCCCCAAAAACGCGAAAAGAGGAAGAGCCTGCGCCCTTCCTCTTTTTGCTAAGGCAAAGATAAGCCTTTCCAAACGTTTCGCCAAAACGCGCCAGGTTGTGCCGCCCGCTGTCAAGCGCAAGGCAGGCGACGACTGCGCGGGCACAATAATCTGCAAAAAATGCCGTTTTATCTTTTAGGCACAAAATAGGAAAAAAGCACAAGAAAATACGCATGAAGATATTTTCTATCATAAACAACTACCCGAAAGGCAATAAAACCGCCGAAAATGCGTTATCAGTAGTAAGGCAACCTTCGTTTATCACGCTGCCCGACACGACGCTGACCACCAGCAACCGCCCGTTTTTCATTCCCGATTTCGCCGAGCCTTGCACAGTGAGCGTACAAATGGCAGTGCGCATCGGCCGTCTCGGACGGTGTATTGCGCCGAGGTTTGCTTACAGATACCGTGACGCGGCAACTGTAAGCGCCGTGTTTGTGGCGCAAGGGCTTTTGCAGGAGCTGCAATCCGCTGGTCTGCCGTGGGACACGGCCTGCGCGTTTGACGGCTGCGTGGCTTTGGGGCGTTTTGCCCCGCTGCCCGAAACGGGATTGGATAACGCCGCGTGTAGCCTCGACATCGACGGAAAGCCGGTGCAAAGTTTCGATACATCGGAGGCACTGGCGGGCGTGGACGACCTCATTGCGCAAGTGAGCCGCTGCTGCACCCTGCGGCAAGGCGACATCCTGCTCACAGGCAGTCCCTTCGCAGGACAGACAACCGTCAGCATCGGCACCCGCCTCACGGCAAGGCTCAACGGCGAAGCGTTGCTCGACTTTAATGTGAAGTGAATAGTTTTTTTGCAATAATACCCTCTTTATATCCAACACACGACTATGGTTCATTCCATCCCTCACACATTATATATATATATGCGTAGGCTTCTGCCCGTGCTTCTTGCCCTCATCGCCCTGCCGATGCAGGGCCAGACGCGCAGCATGTTTACCGCCCTCAATGCCGCCGACTATCCTGTCACGGCGGAGGGCTTGCCCTATTACTGCCTGTCCGAACCCGTCGGCAGAGCCTCCGAGGGGTGCAGCTATAATGTGCGGATAGAATATCCCGAATACGTGTCGCTCACGCCGGAGGAACGCCGCCTTATCAGCGAAAGCGGTATAGAGGTGCCCGACAGCGTGACGGTGGACGTGTTCCGCGGCGTGGCTCGTGGCGACGTGCGTCTCGACATCAGTTTCTGCCCGATTGTGAACCGCGACGGCCGTCCCGTGCGCCTCGTGTCGTGCCGTGTGCGCATCGACACCATTCAGCCGCGCCTCAATCTTGCCGAAGCGCAGGACGCTTCCCCCGCCGCCCGCTATCGCGACCATTCCGTTTTGGCCTCCGGCCGCTGGGTGAAAATTGCTGTGGCTTCGGAAGGCGTGTACAGTCTAACCCCCGCCTCACTGGCTCAAATGGGCTTTTCCAATCCCGCTAAGGTGCGCCTCTTTGGCTACGGCGGACGCATGCTGCCTGAGGTGCTTGAATTTTCGGGCAAGAATGCCGTGACGGACGATTTGGAAGAAATTCCCCTCTACCGCCGCAGCGATGCCCTGCTCTTCTTTGCCGAAGGCACGCGCCGCTGGACGAACGGCGTGCACGCCAACAACCCTTACTCCACACTCTCGTATTATTTCCTGACCGAGGGTGACGAGCCGGCCGTGTTCGAAACGCTGCCCGCTCCTTCGGAGACCGCCTCGCAGGTGCTCAATGAAGTGTACCATTACGCCGCCATCGACAACGATGCCTTTGCTTGGTACGGCGGTGGGCGCGAGATGTTCGACAGCCACGACTTCAGCGGCACGAATACCAAGACGTTCGGCATTTCTCTGCCGGGCATCACGGGCACCGACCTCACCTCCGTAACCTGGGAGTTCACGGCTGCCGGAAGCACGCAGAGCTGCACGGCGCAGATGAGCGTCGGACCTTCGTTCAGCGAGGTGATCTCCTCGAATGTCATTGATAAAAACACCTCGAGCGACGCTGCCCGCGGCCGCCGCCGCACCTTCACGATGCGTGCCACGACCTCCGACCTGCAATTCCGCATCACCTCTACCGCTGGCATACCTGCACACCTGAATTTTATTCGGATTAAATATCCCAAACTCCTCACTGCTAACGCTGGGAATGCCTCGTTCTGTCCCGAAACGACGGGAGCGGTAAGCCTTAATATTGCCAATGCTACAAGCAATACGAAGCTGTGGCGCATCGGACGCGCCGGCGTGCCGGCAGCCCAAGTGGCGAGCCGGCTGAGCGGCACTACGCTCACGGCCTACGCCGCCGACGGCACGGAGAGATACGTCATAGTGAACACAGCCGGCAGTTACCCCGAACCTACTTATATCGGGGCAGTTGGTAACCAGGACCTGCACGCCGACCGCAATATCGACTACGTAATTTTCGTGCCGAGCTCGGGCGCACTCACGGCGGAGGCTGAACGCCTCGCCGATGCCCACCGCACGCGCTCGGGGTTGAATGTAAAGGTAGTGAACGTGGCGCAGGTATACAACGAGTTTTCTTCCGGCACCCCCGATGCCACGGCCCTGCGCCGCTATCTGAAAATGCTCTACGACCGCGCCGATGCCGGTGAAGGCGCACCGCGCTTCGCGCTCTTCTTTGCCGACTGCGCCTGGGACAACCGAATGTTGTCGGAAGAATGGAATGCCACGGGGCTTACGCCGTCTGACCTGCTGCCGGCCTACGAGGCCAACGACTATGAAGGCAAGGACGCAACGGGCAACTCGTTCTCCTACGGCTCGCTGCGCAGTTACGTGACCGACGACTACTTCGGGCTGCTCGACGACGGCGAGGGCGCGGACATCCTGCGCGAGAAAATAGATATCGGGTTAGGACGCTTCCCCTGCCACGATGCGGCCAAGGCACGCTTCCTCGTGGATAAGTGCATCAACTACCTTGAAAACAAGTCGGCGGGTATTTGGAAAAACAAGATTTACCTGATTGGCGACTACGGCGACAACAATCTCCACATGAACGATGCAGAAGCCGTGGGCAAGCAGATAGAAGCCTCCGGCGACCCCGATATGCTCATGCGCCGCATCTTCCCCGACGCTTACACCGTGACGATGACCGCCACGGGCAGCTACTATCCCCTCGTGACGCAGAAGCTCAAGACGGAGATAGACAAGGGTGCGCTGATTTTCAACTACAACGGGCATGGCTCGCCCGAGAAGATTTCGCACGCCAACCTCATGCTCCTCTCCGACGTGAAGGCCACGCAGACTTCCAGCCTGCCGCTTTGGATTTACGCCTCCTGCGAAATCACACCGATAGACCAACTCACCGACGACCTCGGCCGCGCCGCGCTCTTCAACCAGACGGGCGGAGCAGTGGCGGTGATGTGCGCCTCGCGCTCGGTGTTTGCCAACTACAACCGCACGCTTAACGTGGCATACGTGAACTATCTGCTCGGTAAGGTTAACGGCAACCGCAGAACAATGGGCGAGGCTCTGCAACTGGCCAAGGCGGAACTCGTGACGCGCAAGAGCGACAACACCATCAACAAACTCAAATACACGCTTCTCGGCGACCCAGCCCTCTACCTCGCCTTGCCCCAGGGACAAGTGGTGGTGGACAAAATCAACGGCGCAGCTGTCAAGGCTGGCACGCGCCACCAGCTTGCCGCCTGCTCCGTGGCTGAAATAGAAGGCTACGTGACAGATGCCGGCGGCATGACCGATAGCAATTTCGAGGGTACGCTCTCAGCCATGCTGCTCTGCCCGAAAGAGAAAATCACGTGCAAGGGCAACGGCTCGGTGATGCCCCTCATCTACGAAGATTACAACAAGACGATGTTTGAAGGCAGCGTTAAGGTGGAGAACGGCCGCTTCACGCTGCGCATTCCCATACCGCGCGACATCAACTACTCCGATGCCGATGCCCTGCTTTCGCTCTATGCCGTGAACAAAGACCATTCGCTCGACTGCAACGGGCATTTCACGGATATTTATATGAACGGCACCGACCCGAATGCCACGCCCGACACGCAAGGCCCCTCCGTGCTGCTCTATCTCAACTCGCCCGACTTTCCGAACGGCGGAATCGTTTCGCCTACACCCGTCCTCCACGCCGACATCTCCGACAACGTGGGGCTTAGCATCAACGGAGCGACCATTGGGCATAACCTCGAACTCATCGTAGACGGCGACCGCACGAATACGATCAACCTCAATGATAACTTCACGTTCGACTTCGGCAGCTACAACTCGGGCCACCTGACCTATCAGATGCCTACGCTATCGCTCGGCAAGCACAAGGTGCAGTTGCGCGTGTGGGACGTGAACAGCAACGTCACGAACTCCGAACTTTCGTTCACCGTGCACCAAGACGGCGCAGCCGACCGCGACGTATTCGCTACGCAAAACCCCACTGCCACGGGTACCACGTTCATTGCCTCATTCTTTATGGATACGGCCTCGGGTATCGGCGTGACTATGGAAGTTTACGACATTGCCGGCCGCCGCGTATGGCATAAAGAGCAAAGCGTGCAAGGAGCTAACTACGTGTCCGTGCCTTGGCAGCTTACCGACACCGCCGGCACCCCGCTGCCCTCGGGCATTTACATCTACCGTGCTATTATTGACGGCAAGGAAACAAAAGCAAAGAAACTCGTAATTCTATAAATAAGTAGACGAGATGTGTCGCTCATAAAAACAAATTATCATGTCACAAGACATTCTTGTCTTGTTTACTCGTCTACTCGTCTACTCGTTTACTAAAAATAATCTCAATCCAGCCAACAACCAACAACATGAAACATACACTCAGACAACTCCTTTTCACTGCGCTCGCTGTGATGTCTACGGTTCTGTTTGCGCAGGACGACGTGCGCGACCAGTTCAATCCCGTCACCACTGCCGTTACCTCGCAATCCATTGCCGCCGATGCACGCGCCGCCGGCCTTGGCGACACGGGTGCTGCCACCGACCCCGACGTAAACTCGCAAAGCTGGAACCCCGCCAAATACCCGTTCACCATTTCGCGTGCCGGACTTGCCATCAACTACACGCCGTGGCTGCGCCAGCTTACCGACGGTATCGCCCTGCTCAACGCAGCCGGCTACATTCGCCTCGGCGACTACCAGGCACTGAGCGCCAGCCTGCGCTACTTCACCCTCGGCGATGTGATGACCGACGACGAGAACACCACCGTGAAGCCCTACGAACTGGGCGTGGACGTGGCTTACTCGCGTATGCTCTCCGAGAAATTCTCAGCTGCCGTAGCACTGCGCTATATGTACTCCGACCTGAGTGGCCACTACGATGACAATACGAAGCCCGGCTCTGCCTTCGCCGCCGACATCGCATGCTACTACAACACGTACTTCAACCTCGGTCAGCGCGAGTGCCAGTTCGCCCTCGGCCTTAACATCAGCAACATCGGAACGAAAATAAGCTACGGTGACGACAATTCCTATTTCATTCCCACCAACCTGCGCCTCGGCATCAACTTCATGGTGCCCATCAACGAGTACAACCGTTTCTCCATCTGCGCAGACGCCAACAAGCTGCTCGTGCCCTCCAAACCTTTGCAAATGGCTGAAGAAAGCAACGAAGATTATGAGCTGCGCCTGCGCAAGGACTACTACGACGTGTCGTCCATCTCCGGCATTTTCAAGAGTTTCAGCGACTCCGAGCGCGGTTTCAAGGGCGAAATGGAAGAGATACAGTGGAGCGTCGGCGCGGAATACGTATACAACGACAAGTTCTCCCTGCGCGGCGGCTATCACCACGAGAGCAAGATGCAGGGTAACCGCAAATATTTCAACGTGGGTGCGGGCTTCCGCATGAACGTCATGGCGATTGACGCGGCCTACACCATCGCTACCTCACCCAGCAACCCGCTCGACCAGACGCTGCGCGTATCGCTGGCATTCGACTTCGACGGCATCAAGGACTTTTTCAGCAGAAAGAGAAGATGAGAATAGGATTCGGTTACGACGTACACAAGCTGGTGCCCGGCCGCGACCTTTGGCTGGGCGGCATAAAGATAGAGCACGACTTCGGACTACTGGGCCACAGCGATGCCGACGTACTTATCCACGCGCTTTGCGATGCCCTGCTCGGGGCGGCCGCCCTGCGCGACATCGGTTATCACTTCCCCGACACAGCAGGCGAGTTTAAGAACATCGACAGCAAGATCCTGCTGCGCCGCACCGTGGCACTGCTTGCCGAGAACGGTTTCAGCGTGGGCAACGTAGACATCACCGTTTGCGCCGAGCGGCCCAAGCTATCGCCGCACATCGACGCCATGCGCGAGTGCCTCGCGCCCCTGCTTGGCATCCCCGTCTCCCGCGTTTCCGTGAAGGCTACCACCACCGAGCAGCTCGGATTCACCGGCCGCCGCGAAGGCATCTCCGCTTACGCAGTCGCGCTAATTGAGGAGAGTAAATAAAATAATATTTGTTAGTAGTTTTAGTATATATGTTTGCCACATATATACTGCATAATTGGAATATCGGCAGCACACCAAGACAGTTCTTTCATTTCTTCTCTTGTTGCCCATTTTGCTTCTTGGTGTTCTGTCATCTTGAACTCGTGCGTTGCGGCCGTGCATAAAAAGGCGGTCATTGTAATATCA
Source organism: Bacteroidales bacterium (assembly GCA_004556745.1). Classification (GTDB taxonomy): domain Bacteria; phylum Bacteroidota; class Bacteroidia; order Bacteroidales; family Bacteroidaceae; genus Alloprevotella. The sequence goes on from SFFY01000010.1 coordinate 24,848, forward strand.
AAGTCGGGATAAGAGTGGCTTATGGTTAGCAGTTGCCTACCGACTATAACGTCAAAATCCAATTCTTCTAAAAGTTCTCTATGAAGAGCCTGGCTAAGGGTTTCACCTTCCTCAATTTTACCGCCGGGAAATTCCCACTTAAAGGAAGTGTACGGATATTTAGTTGCCCCCTTACGCACGCAAAGAACCCGCTGGTTTCTATCAATAACTACGGCACAAACCACATTGTAATGCTTCATAGTTGGTTTTGAGGCGACTTAATTAAAAAAGTTCCACGAAAGGCCGAAACGGATGATGCGCAGGTTCATTGGATAGTGGGGCGCGAGGAAAGGCATGCCCGAACCGGCAGAACCGTTCACGTGCGAAGCCATGACATAAAAGCGCGTGCGCTTGAGGTGGAAGTTGGCGTAGACGTTGATGATGGGATAGTTGCCGAGCTTGATGCGCTCCGCCTCGTCCTGCAAGGCGAACTGGCCGATGATGGGCGAATAAGTCGGGGCGTAGTATTGGGTGAAATAGCGCACGTCGCCGCCGATTTCCGTGTTGAGCACCTTGGCAATCTTGAATTTGAGGTAAAGATTGCTGTAAACGTTGAGCATGGGCAGCGGCAGGACGTATTCGTTCGACGAGCGCTGATACGTTACCTCGTTCTCCCAATTGAACACGCCCCAATGGAAGTCTTGGCTAATGGAAGCCTCGGTGACGCGCAGGTTTTTCGCCGTCTGTATCGGTTGGACGCTGTGCCGGTAGAGGCGCAGTCCCTCTTCGTCGCTGTATGGTTCGAGCGTTTCGGCAAAGGTTGTGTAATTCTGAATGGTTTCAAAGTGAAAACTGAGGCGGGTGTCCTTATATTTCACCGCGCCGCCGATGCGCGTGCGGAACTCCATGTCGAGCGACTTATCCCAAGAGGCGTTGCGACCGTGGAAATGCTCGTAGAAGAAAGAGGGCTGCTCATTGCGCACATAGCCGTCGGCTATGATGTGGAGCGTGTCTTTTAAGAAAGGAATATTGAGCGAGGCGTCGCCTTCGACATTAAACTCGCCCCACTCCTTGCCCGTGGTGCGCAATTCGCCGAGCACGTTGTAGCGCACTATTTTGGCATTCCGCCGGAGCAACTGTGCACCGACGGTAAAGTAGTTTCTAATTGTCTTGGCCGACTCGTAGGCAGTCGACGGGAGCGTATAGTGCTGCAGTTCGTGCTTGGCAAAGAGGCGCAGCCCCATCACCATCCATTTGTTGAAGCCCTCGTGCAGGTCAATGGCGACGGTGTTGGCAATGTTGAGGTATTTGATGCGCTCGTCGGTCGTGGCACTCGGCCAATAGAAGTCGCGGAAGTAGCCCTCGTCTGCCGTTCCAGAGGCCGAGGATATGAAGCGGCGGTTGTTGTGGTCGGCGCGGAAAGTGTGGATTACAGACGATACGGGCACGAACTCCTGTGTAAGTGTGATGCTGTCGGCTTCTTCCTCGTCAATGTCTGCCGTTTCGGACTTCGCAAACGTTTTTGCAGAGTCGGCGGCAGCGAACAGTTTCGCGCTGTCGGCGGCAAGGCTGTCGGCTGGCAGTTTCATCAGGTTTTTCATACCCAAGATAGATTTCACCTTGTCGCTCTTGACGATGTTGCCGTTTTGGTCGCGGTAGCGGTTGAAGCCGATGTTGTAGCGGTGCGTGAGGAAGAAGGAATTGACGTTGAGTTTCGTCACCGCCCGCGTGAGGTTGACGGGCATGTCCGCCGTGCCGTATTTCGTAGGGAAGTTTTCTGGGTTGGTGATGTACTCGTCGTTGTCGATGCCGCCGTTCTCTGCGTTCTTCACGTGGTTGGCATAGTAGATGAGGTGCGCGTCGTAGCGGTCGTCGCGGTAGGAGGCAAACACCGCGCCGTTGAGGTGCGCCGTGGACTGCCGCTGATAGTAGCCGCGCCCGTAGAGATAGTCGAGTTTGAAGCCTACGCCGAGTTTCTTGCCGGCGTTCACGCCGAAGAGGGCGGAGATGCGGTCTTCGCCGTTTGTCTTGTTGCCGCAGCTATGGTAAGTGAGATTGGTGAAAGGAGACTTTGTGTTGGTAAAAAGATATTCGTCCGGCTCTTTCACAAAGAAATCAAAGGGTTGTGAAAAGATAAAGGGGGCTTGCATCATCGTGGTGCGGCGCAAGGCGAAGATGCGGGCCTGGCGCGGCGAGCCAAGGTTGCCTGTCGTGTTGTATTCGCCGTGCAGCCCCTCTGTGAATGCCTGATTTTGGAACAAATGCGATGCCGTGTCGGCATCTATCGGCTTAACGTCGCCGAAACGCTCGTCGATGCGCCACATCTTCACCTCGATCGGAATATCTGTCTTTTCCACAGAGTCTTCCTCCTCCATCCAATGCGAGCGTTCTTCGTCTTCAGTATGTATTGTTTGCGCCTTACCCACCCCGGCAAGTATGCCGAAGAGGCAGAAAATGATGCACGTTTTCAGAAAATCTCTCATTATTTAGTAGACGAGTTACAAGTAGACGAGTAAACGAGACAAGTTAGTAAAGCACCAAGACATCATAATATATTAGTAATCTGTCTTGTTTACTTGTTCACTCGTCTACTTGTTTACTAAAATATCCATATCAGGCGCAAAGGTACTACTTTTTTGAAAAAAAACAGGCTTATCTTACTTCAGAGGCTGTTGCGCATGCCGCATTTCGGGCAGATGTCCGTGCCGGTTGGAATGGGGTTGTTGCAGTTGCCGCACAGGAAGTGTGACGGCCGGTGGCGCACATAGCGCATTACCGCCCACGCCCAGTAGGCAAGCAGCAACGGGTAGCCGAAGTAGAGCGGCACGGTCTGCGTAAACACAAGGTAGAGCAGCATACACACGCCACCCAGCGACGCGAGATAAGCCAAGCCGTCGCCGAGGTCGGGCTGCCGCCGCAATTCCTCTACCACCGCCACGCCGACGATTATCATCGTCCAAACCGAAGCGATGAACAAGGCCAGTATCAGGGGCAGGTCGGGGTGCAAGGGGTTGAGCGTGGGATGGAAATAAAACTCCTCCCACGTTTCGGGCACAAACCGCTGAATGCTGCCGTAGAGCGCGGCACCGCCCGATACGGTGATGCAGAGCAACGTGGGGTAAAAGCTCGAGATGTCGCGGAAGTGCACCATGCGCAGATGCTTGTGGCGGAACAACTGCAACAGCAGAAACGCCACTGCGATGCCAAAGCAGCACACCACGTAGAACGAGCGCCCCCGGCTGAAGCGGTGGATAAATTTTGAAATCGGGTCGTCGGGTACGGCCTTGTCCAATAGTTCCGACTCGCGCACCCAGCCTTGCGTCAACTGGTCGCGCGCCACCTTCACCCACACCGTGTCGATCGTATCGGCGGGCACTATGGCCACCGCCGCCACCACGAGCGGGTCGTTGCGGTAAATCTTATTGTCGGAGATAAACGCCATTTGCGCCGCCCGCACGCTGTCTTGCGATGCTTGCAGCGTGATACTATCGGTAGCCACGAGGTTGTAGCCCGTCCAATAATGATGCGCTTGCCTGAAAGCCACGGAGTCGATACCGCCCGGCAGTTCCTGATTTTCCCCCTCTTCCTCCTCCGCCGCTTCCTGCCGATAATGGCAGCCTGCCAGCATCATGCCCCAAACTACAAGCAGCAGGGGATACAATATATATATATACGTGCGCGTGCGCATAGGATTGTAATTTTCGCAAAACAGCATTATTTCGTACAAAAGTATAGATAAAATCCCGTTTTCTTAGCAGAAAATCAAAGAAAAAAGCAAGAAAAGCTTTACTATCTTATAAGAAAATGCTAATTTTGCACGCCGATTATTATCAAGCAGCCCCAAAAAGGCTGCAAAACGTGTGTGTATAATAGTTCCGTTCTCATTGGCCTGGGGCGGGATGGTTAGAACAAAAGCACGCACGAAAGACATTAGTAGTTACAAACAATTTTTAAAAACAACAAGAGTGGACACTTTAAGCTACAAGACCATTTCTGCAAACAAGGAGACCGCACAGAAAGAATGGGTGGTAGTTGACGCTACCGACCAGATCCTCGGCCGCCTTGGCTCGAAAGTTGCCAAACTGCTGCGCGGCAAGTACAAACCCAACTTTACCCCGCACGTAGACTGTGGTGACAACGTTATCATCATCAATGCCGACAAGGTGAAACTCACCGGCAAAAAGTGGACGGACCGCATCTATTACACCTACACCGGCTATCCCGGCGGCCAGCGCGAGCACACGCCCGCAAGCATCATGGCTAAGCCCAACGGCGCCGACAAGCTTCTGCACCGCGTGGTTAAGGGTATGCTCCCCAAGAACCGTCTGGGCGCCAAACTCCTCGGTAACCTCTACGTTTACGCCGGCAGCGAGCACCCCCACGAGGCACAAAGCCCCAAGGCAATTGATATTAACCTCTATAAATAAGACGCAGTAATGGAAATGATAAACGCATTGGGCCGTCGCAAAAGCGCCGTAGCCCGCATCTACTTGACCGAAGGTAACGGCAAGATTACCATCAACAAGAGAGACTTGACCGAATATTTTCCCTCCAGCATCCTGCAGTTTGTCGTTAAGCAGCCCCTCAACCTCCTCGAGGTAGCTGAGAAGTACGACATCAAGGTTAACGTGTTCGGCGGCGGTTTCACGGGTCAGTCCCAAGCCATTCGCCTCGGTATTGCACGCGCCTTGGTTAAGGTGAACGCCGACGACAAGAAAGCACTCCGTGCTGAAGGCTTCGTAACGCGCGACTCCCGCAGCGTTGAACGTAAGAAGCCGGGTCAGCCCAAAGCACGCCGCCGCTTCCAGTTCAGCAAGCGTTAATCTCTGCGCTACAACGTATTCCCGCAACGCCGCCTAAGTGCCTGACTATAATTCTATATAATAATCGACCGCACGGCACAGGCAGCGCAAACCCTAAAACTTCCGGAAGCATACGGAAAAGGCCTTTTCGCAAAGGCAAAACGTTTAGTATCTAAACCCGAAAGGATTTCTGTTTCTAACAAAAAAAAGAACTACCGTCGGGTTGGTTGACTAAAATCACCGAAGACGGCGGAATGCTTACCCGCCCTTCAAAGCAACTCAAAAGAAAGTAAACGCTAAAAAACAAAACAAAAATGTCAAGAACAAACTTTGAAACCCTTTTGGAGGCTGGCTGCCACTTTGGCCACCTCAAGCGCAAATGGAATCCTGCCATGGCTCCCTACATCTTCATGGAGCGCAACGGCATTCACATCATCGACCTCCACAAGACCGTTGTGAAGATCGACGAAGCCGCAGAAGCCATCAAGCAGATTGCCAAGCAAGGCAAAAGGGTGCTCTTTGTAGCTACTAAGAAGCAAGCAAAAGAGGTGGTAGCCGAGAAAGCTACCTCCGTAAACATGCCCTACGTTACGGAACGCTGGCCGGGCGGTATGCTCACCAACTTCCCCACCATCCGTAAGGCTGTTAAGAAAATGGCCAATATCGACAAGCTGATGAGCGACGGCACCTATTCTAACCTCTCCAAGCGCGAAATCCTCCAGATCTCTCGCCAGCGTGCCAAGCTCGAAAAGAACCTCGGTTCTATCGCAGACCTCACCCGCCTGCCCGCAGCTCTTTTCGTAATCGACGTTTGCAAGGAACACATCGCAGTGCGCGAGGCTCAGCGCCTCGGTATCCCCGTGTTCGGTATCGTTGATACGAACTCCGACCCCAACTGCGTCGACTACATCATCCCCGCCAACGACGACTCTAACAAGAGCGTAGAGGTGATCCTCAACGCTATCTGCGGCGCCATCGCCGAAGGTCTTGAAGAGCGTAAGGCTGAAAAGGTTGACACCGAAGCAGCCGGCGAAAGCGCAGAAGGAGAAGCAGCAGCCAAGGCTCCCCGCAAGCGCGGCGGCAAGGCTCGCGCCGAAAAGGCAGCACCCGCTGAGGCACAGCCTGCAGCAGAAGAGGCTACCGAAGCAGCAGCTGAGTAAATTCTGTCGATAAATTAAAAGCACAGGGGTGTTCTGAAATATAAACAATATGTTTGGGAACACCCCTTTATTACTTAAAAATCCAATTATTTACCATAGTCTTCACACCAAATCAAGACTAACCCAAATCTAAAACAAAATGGCAGTAGCATTAGAAGATATCAAGAAACTGCGCGCCCTCACCGGCGCCGGTCTCGGCGATTGCAAAAAGGCCCTTGCCGAAGCCAACGGCAACATGGAAGAGGCCATCGAAATTATCCGCAAGAAAGGTCAGGCAGTAGCCGCCAAGCGTTCCGACCGCGAAGCAGCCGAAGGCGCTGTGCTCGTTAAGTCGGCCGACGGCTTTGCAGCCATTCTCGCCTTGAAATGCGAAACGGACTTCGTTGCCAAGAACGAAGACTTCATCAAGCTCGCTCAGGAAATCCTCGACGCAGCCGTTGCCAACAAGTGCAAGAGCCTCGAAGAGGTGAATGCCCTCCCCTTCGGCACACACACCGTAGCCGAGGCCGTTACCGACCGCAGCGGTATCACGGGTGAGAAGATGGAACTCGACGGCTATATGTTCATCGAAGGCGAAAACGTTTCCGTTTACGACCACATGGGCCGCCACATGCTTTGCACCATGGTTCAGACCAACAAGCCCGCCGAAGAAGCCGCTCACAACGTGGCCATGCAGGTTGCAGCCATGAACCCCGTAGCCCTCAACGCTGAAAGCGTACCCGAAGCCGTGAAGGAAGAAGAGCTCAAGGTGGCTATCGAAAAGACCAAGGAAGAACAGGTGAAGAAGGCTGTTGAAGCCGCTCTCAAGAAGGCTGGTTTCAACCTCTACATCGCTGAAAGCGAAGAGCACCTCGAGGAAGGCATCATGAAGGGCAATATCACTGCCGAACAGGCCGACGAAATCCGCCAGATCAAGCAGACCGTTGCCGAAGAAAAGGCTGCCAACCTCCCCGAGCAGATGATTCAGAACATCGCACAGGGCCGCATGAAGAAGTTCTTCAAGGAAAGCTGCCTCCTCGAGCAGGAATACATCCAGGACAGCAAGCTCTCCGTTGCCGACTACCTCAAAACCGCCGACAAGGAACTCACTGTCATCGACTTCAAGCGTTTCACGCTCCGCGCTGAATAATCATCGCTTCATTCCGAGCAAATCACATTACTCAGAATACAGTCAAAACATTCATAGCCTTATATTTGCGAAAGGCGTGACCTACGGGTCACGCCTTTTATTGTGCTTAAATTTTGGGGAATGATATTGAGCTGAAGTTTTAGTGCATATTAGTTTTCAACTCCTGCCGCTGCCGTGAGGACAAATGTTTTGAAATATCTGTAATAGACGGGGAGGGGCGGGGCTTGCTGCGTGCGTGCCGAAAGCCAGCCGGGGGCGTGGGGTTGGAGCTGGATAAGGCGGAAATCGCAAAGGGTCTGGTCGTTGAAATATTTGTACACCGCCTCCTTTGCGCTCCAATACAGCGTGGCGGCCGCCTCTGTGGGGTGGGGCAGTTGCCTGATTTCCATGGGTTGCAGGTAGCGCGAGGCAAGGCGCAGGGCGCGACCGTCCCATCTCTCTATATCGATGCCCACGGGGCGCGGCGACAGGGCGAGGGCAATCACGCCGGCCGTGTGCGACACGCTCAGGCGCAGTCCGAGGGCGCGGCTGTCGGTTTCTGCCGCGAAGTCTGTGCTCTTTTCGATTAGCGGGCTGCCGTCGGCGTTGTGGCCAATCAGCACACCCTTGCCCAATGTCTGCCTTAACACAAGCTGCGCCGCGAGTCGCTCGGCCATGCGTGCCGTGGAGCGGATTTCGCCGGAGGCTGCGCCGGCGGAGGGCTTGCCGCAGGCTGCCTGTTGCAGTTCGGGCGTGCAGAGGGGGTGGGCAGGAGAAAGGTCAGCAGGATAGTGCCACAGGTAGATTTGCAGCCTTTTTGCGCCCTGCTCGAAAGAGTAAGGCGGAAGAGTACTCAATGAGTGCTCTTCCGCCGCAATGTGTATGTTTGGCTCAAACGATGCCATATAATTATTGTACCTTAAAGAGGCATGGCATCCTTAAAACGGCAAATCCGTACCGTCTGCCGCAGGTGTCTCAAAAGGAGACGCGGAGGGTTGCTGCGCCTGCTGGGGAGTGGCGGCAGTTTGCGTTGCAGCAGGTTGCCCTGCTGCGGGGCGGCCGCCGAGGAGTTCGAGATTGTCGGCCCAAACCTCCGTGACATAGCGCGTTGCGCCCTTCTTGTCTGTATAGGAGCGCGTGCGGAGCTGTCCTTCGATATAGATTTTCTCGCCTTTTCGCACGTAGCGTTCCACAATCTCTGCCAGTCTGCGCCACAGCACGATGCGATGCCATTCTGTGCGCTCGGGCACCTGCGTGCCGTTGGGCAGCGTATAGCCCGGCGTGGAGGTGGCAAGGCTCATCGTGGCGGTGCAAACGCCGTTGTCAATGTAGCGGATTTCGGGATCCTTGCCCACGTTGCCAATCAGCATTACTTTGTTCAGGGACATAAGCAACCAATTATAAGTGATTTATCTAATTCTGTCGGCAGCGCGTACGAGTGCTTCGTCGTGCTTGATGCCGCGCTTCGCCAGATAGAGCGCGAGCAGGGAGAGGGCGGGGAAGACCAGTCCGAACGACGGCGCAACCTCGAAGCCCGTGCGGTTTGCGGCTGCAAAGCAGTAGGCGGCGCAGACCGCGTACCAAGCCACGGCCAAGAGCATGGCGAGGTTCACGTGGCTGATTTGCCGCTTGCGGTTCTTATAGCCGAAGATAACGATGAGGGGCAATACCGTGCAGAGCGCGGTCATCAGCGTTACGCCGAAGGGATAGGTGAACAAGGCCTCTGCCGCGGGTTCTGCTGCGTAGTGACAGCCATAGAGCGTGCATGCTGCCTCAGGCTGCGCGCCGGTGAAGAGAGCGCAGGGCGCGGCGCACGCGAGTGCTGCAAAGATGCCTGCGAGGAGCAGGTAGATGCTTTGAATGCGCTGTATCATAAGTCGTTGCCGAGGTTTTCCTTTTCTTTGGCGGGGTTGCGGTAGTAGATTTGGTCGTCGAGAAACTCCTGTGCGGCCATGAGCGTGGGCTTCGGCAGTTTTTCGTAGTAGCGCGAGATTTCAATCTGTTCGCGGTTTTCAAACACCTCTTCGAGATTGTCGTTGCCCGAGGCAAATTCCTTGAGTTTGCGTGCAAGGTCTTCCTTCATCTTTGCAGAAATCTGGTTGGCTCGTTTCGACATGATAGCCACGCTTTCGTATACGTTGTCGGTGCCTTTGCAGAAGTCCATAAGGTTGTGCGTCACGGTGTTGGTCGGTGCCTTGCTTTTTTTGTAGTCCATGATTTTTATTATGTTATTCGTTGTTTTCTTCAGTTTTGGGTGCATATTTCCCAGCGGAAGCGAAGAGTTTCTTTGCTTCGGGCAGGAATTTTGACTCGGGAAATTCGTTGGCGAAAGAATAATACTCCTCGATGGCTTCCTGGTAGCGTTCTTCCTTACGCGCCTCCACGCTGGCTTTGGCGAGGGCGAATTTCGATTTGAGGATCAGGATGGAGAAGTCTTCGCGGCGGTTGGTGTAGGGATAGTCCTTAATGGCGTTTTCGGCGGTCACGATGCAGGCCTTGTAGTTGCCGTTCACGCCGTTGCCTATATACTCGCCGAGGTTGTAGTAGAGCTTTGCAGAGAGCCATTCCTTCTCGATGAGTTTGTCTTGCAGGGTGAAGATGTCGTCCTGCGCCTCTTGCCGCAGCGGGCTGTCGGGGTAGTTCTCGATAAAGTTCTGGTATTCCGTCACAGCCTCGTAGGTAGCTGTTTGGTCGAGTTTCGGTTCGGGCGTTGAATTGAAGAGCGCCTTTCCGGCATTGAAGCGCGAGCGTTCGGCATACGTGCCGCGCGGATAGCTTTGGTAATATTTCTTGAAATAAGCCGCTGCTGCCGAATAACTTTTGGCTTTGAAACTGCTGTAACCCAGGAGGTAGAGCGACTCTTCGCCCACGTCTGTGCCTTTCAGCACGGTCACGATGTCGCCGATGGTCTCGGCGGCGCGGTTATATTGCCCTTGCGCGTAATACTGCTTGGCCAGTTCGTAGCGAACCGAGTAGTCGCGCACCTTCTCAAGTTTGGTCGCGTTGCCGCAGGCCGAAAGAAGCGAGAGGAGGCCGGCGAAAGCGGCGGCGGGCACTATATATTTCAATACAAATGTTTTCATATCGCAAATTTGGCGCAAAGTTAGCAAAATCAGCGCAAACGGACAAATATTTTTTTTCGTGTCACGTATGAAAGTGCCTTGTTGCCCGTCGGGCAGACGGTGAAAACGTGCAGCGATGTCCAAATTCGGTGGAAATTCAAAGCGGCGATTTCAATTTTTGCCGCGATAGCTGCACAAATGTGGCGGGCTGTAAGCCCAATTGCTGCACTCAGCCTAGGGCAACGCCCTGGGGGAACGCCCCGTGTGGCGTTAAGGGCGTAATGGGTTACGCGCTTTCGGCGCGTGGCATTTTTGCGCTGGCGCAAAAATGCCGAATGTATCAATCGCTGTCTACGTTTCCCCAGGGCGTTGCCCTGGGCTATGGGCAACATTTGGGCTTTCAGCCCGCCCCAACCATTTACCAGCCGTTTGTGCAAATTGGTTCATTTACATGCACCTTTGGCGGCGCCTTGAAAAGGACTGAAATATGTTTCCTCGCGCGCGCGTTACGCATTAATTTCCCCGAAAAAACCTTCAACCCAGCACTAACTCGCATAACCGCCTGTAATCAAACGGGTTGCGAGTGTATGGTTTGCACCTCAAACCCGTCACTAATGAAGGGTTTGTCTTGTCCTGAAATTGGTTGACCATTTACTGGCCAAGTTGACCGCCCGTCCTACAAACATCTTTCCCGCGTCCGCGCTGCGAAGCCAGTTTCAAGCCTCACTATCCGCAAGAAAGTTTTCACTGTCCGCGAGAAAGTTTTCACTATCAGCAAGGAAATTTTTCCGCTCATATAAGAAAGTTTTTGTTACAAAGCTTGTAACGCTTGTTACAAACTTTGTAACGCGCGTTACAAAGTTTGTAATATATATTAGCAAGTTTGTAATAAACTTTTCCTACGCAGATGGTGAAAAATATCACGGGCTTAGGGAAAATTTTCTTGCGGATAGCAAAAAATATCTGCCTTGAAAAGCAGGCGAGGAGGCAGGGCAGGGGAATTCCACGGCACTCTGGCAATGAATAGTCCTGAAAGGTTTGCGCTTCAAATCATTCAGCCATAAATCCCTGAAATATAATTAAATAATAGCAAGGCTGAAAGGTTGAAAGGTTTTTTCGGGATAAAAAATGCGTATAGGACGCGCCTTTTCAAGCAACCAATCACGGTAAAACCAAAAGTGCGGCTTTGCAAAAACGAAATGCGATTTTCCAACATCTCTTATAAGGAAAGCGGCACTTTATGGGAATAATTCTTAACTTTGCAAAGCGACATGCAATCTATCATATATGAAAAAGGATAAAGGTCCATACAATATTATATCTACGTACGCACGCACGCGAAGCTGGCTGGCCCTCGGTGCGGCAATGTTTGCCCTTTGCGGCAGTGCGCAGACAATGTTTTCGACGTTCAAGCACGGCAACGAGTACACGGCAGAGATGTCGGGGCAGATGTCGGGCGACGGCAAAATAGCTCCGTTTTGGTTCACGGCCAACAAGCACGGGCTTTCCACCCTTCGCAGCAACTCCGGCTACCTGCGCGGCATGCTGATGCGCGAGGCGGCGCAAGACACGGCGCGAAACTGGCGGGCGGGCTACGGGCTCGATGTCGCCTTCTTGCTGAACCATCGCAGCGGGGCGCACCGCACGGATGCCGTAATACAGCAGCTTTATGGCGAGGTGGAATGGAAGATGCTGCGCCTCACAGTCGGTGCGCGCAACTTTGAGCAGGAACTTAAAAACGAAGCCCTTTCCTCCGGCGGCCTCACGCATAGCGCCAATGCCCGCGCCGTGCCGCAGGTGCGCCTCGAAATGCCTAAGTTCTGGGCCATACCCGGCACGAAAGGCTGGCTCTCGCTCAAAGGGCACGTGGCTTACGGCATGTTTACCGACAACGCCTGGCAGAACGAGTTTCACGCCCCGGGCATGACTTATTCCAACAACGCGCTCTTCCACAGCAAGGCCGGTTTCCTGAAAATCGGCAATACGGACAAATTCCCCCTCACCTTTACCGGCGGACTCGAGATGTACGCCCAGTTCGGCGGCGAGGCGTGGAACGTGGGGCGCCGACCCGACGACAGCAGCGACTTCACGGGCGAATATGTAAAGATGGGGCACGGTCCGAAAGCTTTCTTCAACGCCTTTATCCCCGGCGGCAGCGACCCGCGCGACGGCGACTATGCCAACGTGGAGGGCAACCAGCTCGGCAGCTGGCATTTGCGTTTCGACTACAAAGGCAAAGGGTGGGGCGCGGCCGTTTATGCCGAGCACTTCTTTGAAGACCATTCGCAGATGTTCCTCGAATACGGGTGGAAGGATATGCTCTACGGCGTGGAGCTTCAGTTGCCCAAGAACCCCGTAGTCAGCACCGTGCTCTATGAGCATCTGCGCACCACCGACCAAACCGGCCCGGTGTATCACGACGCTACAAACCAGATACCCGACCAAATCAGTGCGATCGACAACTATTACAACCATGCCATTTACGGCGGCTGGCAGCATTGGGGACAGGGCATCGGGTCGCCCCTCCTGCTCGGCCCTGCCTACAACGAGTTCGACGGGCGCAGTTTCGCGCACAACAATATAGGCTTTTGGCACAACCGAATCGTGTCGCACCATTTCGGTCTTTCGGGCTCGCCGATGCAGGGGCTTGACTACCGTGTGCTTTACACTTACACCACCTCGCTCGGCAATTACACCATACCCCTTGCCTCGCCGCGCCACGCCCATTACTACATGGCCGAAGCTACCTATCGCCTCAAGCCCCTGCCCGCCCTCTCTATCACCGCCGCAGTCGGCGGCAACGCGGGCAGCCTGCTCGGCGACAACTTCGGCGCGATGCTCACCGTGGCATACCGCGGCGCGTTTTGCAAATAAATAATTAGCAAATATGATACAGATTAAATATCCGGAGATAATGAAAATGGCGCGAATGCCCTTCCTGCTTCTGTTTGTTTTCGCAGCCTTTGCCTCTTGCGCCAAGATGGACGACAACGGCGACCTCGGCGGGCAATGGCAACTCACGGAATGGCGCGACAAGGCTACGGGAGAAATAAAGGCGACCAACGAAACGGGCATTTATTATTCTTTCCAGCTCGACCTTATGCAGTTTCGCCGTATCGACAGAGGCTATTACTATCTCGCGCGCTTCTACAATCGCGGCGACTCGCTCCTGCTCGGCGATATTTATAGCTGGGGCAAGGAACTCGCAGAGACAGAAGAGGGTGTTGGGAACGGCACTACGGAGAAGAAGGCAGAGCCTGCCGAACTCACCGAAGATTTCGGCGTAAGCCCCGACGGCAAGTTTGCCATCGAAACGCTCAACAGTTCCACGCTCGTTCTAAGCAATGGGCAGGCCCGTCTTAAATTCAGAAAGTATTAAGCATAAACATCAACAATTCAAACCTTAACTTATAAACCCAATAATTATGGTAATCACTGACGCTAATTTCCAAGAAGTGCTCGGCGGCGCACAGCCCCTCGTGCTCGACTTTTCAGCCACATGGTGCGGTCCTTGCAAGAAGATTGCACCCATTATCGAAGAACTTGCAGAAGAATACGCCGGCCGCGTGGTCGTAGGCACTTGCGACGTTGACGAGTGCGACGAACTCACTGCAAAATTCGGCATTCGCAACGTGCCCACCGTGCTGTTCATCAAGAACGGCGAAGTCGTTGACCGCCACGTGGGCGCAGCACCCAAGAACGTATTCGTTGATAAAATCAACGCCCTGCTGTAATCAAATCTAATTTTTGCGCACCAAACCAGACGCTGCCTGCAAAGCGTTCGGCTTGGTGCTTTTTATTTTCTAAAAAGAGAAATTATGTCATCCTTAGAAGAAGAACTCTTGGCCGACGCCGCCGAAGACGCGCGCGCCGTGGCATACATACAGGAGCATTTGCCCGAAGAACTCAAAGAGAAGTTTCCCGAAGATGTGATTTACTACTTCCTCGACCTCGCAGTGGAATATTATGCCGAGAGCGGCGTGCTCGATGCCGAGCCCGATAAGAACGGCTTTGTAGACATCAACATCGATGCCGTGTGCGAATACCTCGCTGCCAAGGCCAAGAAAGAGGGCATCGGCGACTACACGACGGCAGAACTTACCCCGTTTGTCGAGGCGCAGCTCGATTTCGACGAAGAGAATTTTTGATTGATATGAACACCCTTAAATCTAATCTTATATAATGAAAAAGAACAAACGCATGGCGGGGCTGTTCGCCCTGCTGCTCGCCGGGTTTCTTCTGCTGCCTGCCGCAAAGGCACAGAACGTGAACCCAAAACCTTTCACCGTGCCCGAGCTCACAGAATGGCAAGGCGCGGAAGGCACGCTCGAACTTTCCGGGCGCGTCATTGTGACCAGCAAATCCGCGGCTCTCAACAGCCTCGCCGAACTCTTTGCCCTGCAATTCCGCCAAATCACGGGTAAAACGATGGTTGTGGCAAAGGGCAAGCCCAAAGCGGGCGACATCACCCTTACTCTCAAACCTGCCTCCGAATTGGGCAAGGAGGGCTATCGCATGACGGTGGGGCAGAGCGTGAGCCTGCACGCCGCAACGATACAGGGTTTGCAGTGGGCCACGCGCACCGTGCTGCAAATCTGCGATAAAAATGGCGCAGCCGCCCTGCCTAAGGGCGTGGCAATAGATGTGCCGCAGTATCCCCTGCGCGGCTTCATGATTGACTGCGGCCGCAAGTACATTCCCATGGCCTACCTGCGCAACCTCGTGAACATCATGGCCTATTACAAGATGAACACGCTGCAAATTCACCTCAACGACAACGGCTTCAAGCAGTTCTTTGGTGACGATTGGAGCAAGACGCAGGCCGCTTTCCGCTTACAGTGCGACACTTATCCCGGCCTCACGGCAAAGGACGGCTCTTACACGAAGCAGGAATTTATCGACCTGCAAAAGTGGGCAGAGCAGCAGGGCGTAGAAATCATTCCCGAAATAGATAGCCCGGCGCACTCGCTCGCCTTCACCCACTACAAGCCTGAACTGGCCAGCAAGGAGTATGGCGCAGACCACCTCGACCTCTTCAATCCCGAGACCTATAAGTTTATGGACGCGCTCTTCGACGAATACCTCGGCGGCAAGGAGCCCGTTTTCCGCGGCAAGCGCGTACACATCGGCACGGACGAATATTCCAACGCCAAGAAGGAAGTTGTTGAGAAGTTCCGCGAATATACCGACCACTATATTAAATATGTAGAGAAATACGGCAAGCAGGCCGTTGTATGGGGTGCGCTCACGCATGCCAACGGCGACACGCCCGTCAAGTCCGAAAACGTTATCATGGACTGCTGGTATAATGGTTATGCGCAGCCGCGCGACATGAAGGAGAAGGGCTATAAGCTCGTGAGCATCAGCGACGGTTTCTCATATATCGTGCCCGCAGCCGGTTACTATTACGACTATCTCAACTGCCAGTGGCTCTACGATGCTTGGACGCCGGCTACGATTGGCGGCGAGAAGTTTGAGGAAAACGACCCCGCCATTCTCGGCGGCATGTTCGCCGTTTGGAACGACCACGCCGGTAACGGCATCTCCGTGAAAGACATTCACCACCGCGTTTATCCCGCCTTGCAGACCATTGCCGCCAAGACATGGACGGGCAAACTGACCACGCTGCCTTATGCCGACTTTGACCAAAACCGTTGGCAGTTGCACGAAGCACCGGGCGTGAATGAATTGGCACGTTACGGCACGCAGCCTTGCACTGTTTGCGAATTGCCTGAAGTGCAGCCCGGCAGCGAGACCGGCTTTGAGGAAATAGGTTACGACTATTCCGTAACTTTCACCGTTGAGGGCAAGAAAGAGGACAACGGCACGGTGCTCTTTGCTTCCGACAATGCCACTTTCTACCTCGCCGACCCCGAACAGGGCAAACTCGGCTTTATGCGCGACGGCTATCTCAACACGTTCAACTACCGCATTCCCGAAGGGCGCACCGTTACCCTTACCATTCAAGGCAACAACCGCATGACGCGCCTGCTCGAAAACGGACAGCAGAAGGAGGAACTCGGACCCAAGACGCTCTATGTGGTGCGCGAGAACAACCGTGTACACTACCAGCGCGGCGAGGCAGCCCTCTTCGAACCGAAGGTTTACGACCCCACCGACAAGATTTACTATCAGCGCACGCTGGTCTTCCCTTTGCGCCGTGCCGGCAACTTCAAGAGCAAGGTGACCGACCTCAAAGTAGAAAACCATTTGTAACGCCTTGCAGGTTTAGATACTTTTGAAATAAACTCCGCCCTCAGGATAGCTATTCCTGTGGGCGGAGTCACATTTGGGGCGTATGTATGCTGTGGTCTTTAAGCAGCCTCTCTTATATGAAACTCGGTTGTATGCCTTTTCCCTTACTTTTGCAGATGAAAAAACTTATAGCTATGACACGCTTCTTCTTTTTCCTCATTTCTTTATTCGTTTCCACATGTTTGTTTGCTCAAAAGACAGTGCCGTTGGACGAAGCCATTCAGATGGCTATTGGCAACAGTCCCCGGCTGAAAGGCGCAGCGCTTTATGCTGATAAGACCAAAGCCGCAAAGGGCGAGAACTGGGACGGCGGCGACCTGCAAATAGGCTTCTCGTGGGGGCAACTCAACGGCCTTGAAAGGGGCGACAATGAATTGACTATCGAGCAGTCGCTTGGCAACCTGCTTACGCCTTACTATAAAAACGCGCTCCTCAAAACGCAGGTGGCTGAGGGCCGGCAGCGCATGGCGTTGATAAAAAAGGAAATCACGGCGGAGGTGAAACGCGCTTGGTACGACTGCCTCGCTGCTGCCGAGCAGATGCGCATCTGTGCTGGCAACGACAGCATGGTGCAGGTGCTGCTATGCACGGCCAACAGAAAGTTTGAAACGGGCGAGATTAACCGCCTCGAGCACAGCTTGCTCAACACGCTGGCCGCCGAGATGCGCACGCAGTCCATACAATCCCGCTCGGCATGGCTGCTTGCCCTGCGTCGCCTGACGTGGATCTGCCGCAGCGAAGAACAACTCACGCCTGCTGATACGGCACTCAATAAAATCAAGACAAAGGAAACGGCAACCATATCGCAAGAAAGAATCCAGCTGCTCGAAAATGCCGTGCAGCAGAAACGCGATATGGTAAAGGTGGAGCGCAGCAAGTTTTTCCCCGAACTGTCAGTGGGCTACTCGCGTCAGAAGATGCTGCCTTACAAAGGGTTGGACGCTTTCAGCGTCGGCATTTCCGTGCCCCTCTTCTGCTTCCCGCAAAAAAGCCGCGTGAAGCAGGCACAAGTGGAAGCGCGCATTGCCGAATGGGACGCCGAGGAACAGCGCATGCAGTTGTCTATGACGGTGGACGAGTTGCGCCAAACGCTTCTCCAAACCCGTGCTACCTTAGACTATTACGAAACAGCCGCTTTATCCGAAGCCGACGAGCTGCGCCGCAGTGCCCTCGCGCTCTACAATGAAGGCGAAACCGCCGCCGCCGACTTGGTGCAAAGCCTCAAAACCGCCCGCGACGTGCGCAGCAACTACGTGGAAACCGTGCGTCAATACAACGCCGCGATCATCGAACTCGAACTTTATACGAATTAGCAGGGTAGGGCATAGTTCGCCCATTGTTTAGTTAGCAGGCTTAGTGACAGGAATACTCTGACTGTCCCGTGCCTTTCTGTCCGAAATAATAATACCACCAAAATGTTTCGCCGTAGCTGCGGCGCAGGAGGTTGCGCCCCTCTTGCGCCGTGCCCGTCTTGCGTGCCATGTCCATAAAGTCGAGCAGATTGGCTTCGACGGCCGCATCGTTGTAGGCAAAGGGGAGGTCGTGCTTGCGGCTGTGGAGCGCGAGGGCTTCGCTGTAAAAGCGAGGAATTTGCACGGAGTCGCCGGGGCAAAGGGAGGCGTAGGTTTCCACGAAGTCCGACAGGCGGCGGTCCAGCAGCAGGGCGCAAAGATAATAGTCGCGGGCAAGCGGGGTGGGGCGGTGTGCCGTGTCGGCCGGCAAGGCAAGGCGTTTCAAAAACTGCAAGGTCGTTTCGCCTTCGGCAGGCGTGCCGCCAAGGCGGACGTAAAGGCTGTCGGGCGGGAAGTTGAGGCGTTGCCATTCGTCGTTGGGCAAAAGCAGATGCTTGCTGCCGCCCGCAGGAATGGGCTGCTTGAAAAGCGTTTGCGGCAAGCCCTCGCCCTGTGTTGCCAAGAGGTAAGAGCGCATGGCAAAGAGGCGCGGCGTGACAGCGAGGGAAATTTCGCCCGTGCGGTAGGCGGCGGCATAGTCGCAGCGGCGCAGGGCTTCGGCTGTGCGCAGTTCGTAGTGGTCTGCATCGGTGGCGGCGGTACGCAGGCCCGTTACGAAGCAAACGAGGAGCAATCCCGTGCCGTAAATCAGGAGCGGCAAGCGGCGGCGCGCCGTGTGATACGCCTTTTGAAGCAATCTGTTGCAAAAGACGAGCGTCGCTGCAGCAACACAATAATATAATATGGTAACCAGCACGTGCTGCCAACTGGCAAACGGCAGGCTGACCGCCAACACGGCGGCGAAGCCTGCCGGTATCGTTTCAATCAGTGGATATCGGCGGCATACGGCCGTGCGCGAAAGCAGCCACATTATTAATATGAGTATTGCCGCCGCCGCGCCGCCCAGCAGCCAGTGCACGGGTTCGGACGAGGCATCTATGAAGTGGCGGTAAAGATAGCATAGCACGTCGCCCTGTGCCACGGAAAGGAAGAAAAATAGAAACAGGACGAAGACAACGCGCAATGAAACAAGAATTTTAGGCATCAGTTTGCTTTTGAAAAATTGGGGCGCACGGTTTCATGCGCCCCAAATCGTTATAATCGGTATGGCCGACCACAAAATTTATTCTTCCACTTTCTTCAAAACAACGGCCGAGCGGGCGGGCAGATAGAGTTGCAACCAGCCTTTGCCGTCTTTCTTCAAGAGCGGGTCGTAGTTGGTGAAGTGGCGGATGCTGTCGTCTGCCAGGCCGTTGCCGCCGAAGGCTTTGGCGTCGGTGTTGAGCACCACGTCGTAGGCGCCTTCCTTCATCATGAAGCCGTAGCCCGTGAACGATTGCGTGGGGTTGAAGTTGAACACGAAGAGCAGCGAGCCGCGCTGATAAGCAAGGATTTGGTCGCCGTCGTTGTGCCAAATTTCTTGCACGGGCAACTTCTGAATGTTCTTTTCCGACTTAATCGTTTCGAGCATCGCCTTGTCGAAGTCGCCGAGGAAGTGGTAGCACAATTCTTTGTTGTCCACCAGATTCCATTGGCGACGGGCATACTTGTGGCTCCAACCATTGCCTTCGCGCGGGAAGTCAATCCATTCGGGGTGGCCGAACTCATTGCCCATGAAGTTGAGGTAGCCGCCGCAAATAGTGGAGGCCGTGATGAGGCGGATCATTTTGTGGAGCGCTATGCCGCGGTGCACCGTGCCGTTTTCGTCGCCCTTGCGGAAGTGCCAGTACATGTCGGCATCGATGAGGCGGAAGATGATGGTCTTGTCGCCCACAAGAGCCTGGTCGTGGCTTTCGCAATAGGAGATAGTCTTTTCATCGGCGCGGCGGTTGGTGAGTTCCCAGAAAATAGAGGAGGGTTTCCAGTCTTCGTCGCGACATTCCTTAATGGTCTTAATCCAATAGTCGGGCACATTCATAGCCATGCGGTAGTCGAAGCCGTAGCCGCCGTCCTTGAACGGGGCTGCCAGTCCCGGCATACCCGACACTTCTTCTGCTATGGTGATGGCTTTGGGATTGACCTCGTGGATAAGTAGGTTGGCAAGGGTGAGGTAGCAGATGGCATTGTCGTCCTGATGCCCGTTGTAGTAGTCGCCGTAGCCGCAGAACGCCTCGCCGAGGCCGTGGCTGTAATAGAGCATCGACGTTACGCCGTCGAAGCGGAACCCGTCAAAGTGGAACTCCGTAAGCCAATACTTGCAGTTGGACAGGAGGAAGTGGATCACCTCGTTCTTGCCGTAGTCGAAGCAAAGGCTGTCCCATGCGGGGTGTTCGCGGCGGCCGCCGCTATAAAAATATTGGGAGGGGTCGCCGGCGAAGTTGCCGAGGCCTTCGATTTCGTTCTTCACAGCGTGGCTCTGCACCATATCCATAATTACGGCGATGCCTGCCTGATGCGCCTCGTCGATGAGTTGCTTCAACTCTTCGGGCGTGCCGAAGCGGGAGGACGGGGCGAAGAAAGAACTTACGTGATAGCCGAAACTGCCGTAATAGGGGTGCTCCTGAATGGCCATAATCTGTATGCAGTTGTAACCCTCTTCGATGATGCGCGGCAGCACGTTCTTGCGAAATTCATTGTATGTGCCCACTTTTTCTGCGTCCTGCGACATGCCGATATGGCATTCATAAATCAGCAGCGGGGCGGTGTTGGGCTTAAATGTCTTTTTCTTAAACACGTATTCCTGTTCGGGTGCCCACACCTGTGCGCTGAATATCTTTGTGTCGTCGTCCTGCACCACGCGGCGGCACCAAGCAGGAATGCGCTCGCCTTCGCCGCCGTCCCAGTGCACTTTGAGTTTGTAGAGGTCTTGATGCTTGAGGGCTTTCGCAGGGAGTTTGAGTTCCCAGTTGCCAGAGTTTTTGAGGCGTTTAAAGGCATATTTTTCGTTTTCTTGCCATCCGTTGAAATCGCCGATGAGATAAATCGCTGTGGCATTGGGTGCCCATTCGCGGATCACCCAGCCCTTTTCTGTCTTATGCAGACCGAAATACAGATGACCGTCGGCAAATTCCGAGAGCGGTTTCTTGCCGGCCGTGAGTTCGTGGAGTTTGTGGAGCACATGGTCGTGGCGGCCTTGGATTGCGCCTTCAAATGGTTCGAGCCAAGGGTCGTTTTTCACGATTTTGAGGCGTTGCGGCTTCGCTGCGGCAGCCTTGGTGGTTTTCTTGGGGGAGGTTTTCATAATATATTTGATTTAAGGTGTTGAAATGTCTTATTAGTAGACGAGTTTACAAGTAAACGAGTAGACGAGACAGATTTGTCTTGCAAACTATATTTTATTTGGTAACTTGTCTTGTTTACTTGTTTACTCGTTTACTTGTTTACTAAAAATCGTCCAAAAAATTATTGCACCACGCGGCCGTTGGAATATTCTCCTTTCTTGGTGACGTTTCCGTTGCGGTCGTACTCCACGTATTTGCCGTGGCGTTCGCCGTCCTTGTAGGTACATTCAATTTTAGAGCCGTCGGGGCGCAGTTCCACCGACTTGCCGTGCTTACGCCCTTCCTTAAATTCTCCATTGAATTTTGTGCCGTCGGCGGTGCGCAGCACGCCTTTGCCGTCCATCTTGTTATTGACCCAGGAACCGGTGTATTCGTCGCCGTTTTTCCACTTATACGTGCCGTGGCCGTGTCTCATGTTGTTTTGCCATTGCCCCGTATAGTTAGCAACGTTCTTCCAGATGAAAGTGCCTTGCCCGCTCTGCTCGCCGTTCAGGAAATGCCCGTTATACTGGTCGCCCGTGGCAAACTTGAAGATGCCCTCGCCGGTGCGCTCGCCGTCGACATATTGTCCTTCGTAGACATCGCCGTTGCGGAATTTGTAGATGCCCTTGCCGTTTTGCATGTCGTCTTTCCAGTCGCCCGTGTAATAGTCGCCGTCGGCATAGAAATACGTGCCCTTTCCGTTTCGGCGGTTGTTGAGCCATGTGCCCTCGTATTTCGAGCCGTCGTTCCAGTCGAAGTAGCCTTTGCCGGTCTTCTTGTCGTCTTCCCAGTCGCCTTTGTAGAAGGCACCGCTCTTGAAAGTGTACGTGCCTTTGCCTTCGCGCTTGTCTTCTTTCCAGTCGCCGTCGTAGACATCGCCGTTATAGTAGTACATCACGCCGTGTCCCTCCTTGCGGTTGCGGTACCAAAGGCCGACATAGCGGTTGTTGTTCACGGCGTAGAACGTGCCCTTGCCGTGCTTTTCGTTTTTCATCCACGAACCCTCGTAGCGCGAGCCGTCGGCGGCGGTGAAGGTGCCTTGCCCCTGCCGGTTGCCCTTCACGAACTCGCCTTCATAGGTGTCGCCGTTCTCATATACAGCGCGCCCCTTGCCGTTGGCCTTGCCGCCGAGCAGTTCGCCGGTGTAGATGCCGCCGTCTTTCAACTCGCACGAACCGACTTGCAGTTTTTGCGCCGATAGGGGCGCGGCGATTAGGGCGAGGGCGAAGAAAATAAGTTTGATATGATGCAGCATAGTCTTGTCTGAATAGTATTGTGTTGTATTTATTGTCCTTTGATGAATGCCTCTGCCTTTTCGAGGTCTTCGGGCGTGTCAATGCCGATGGTTTCCAAATCGGTGCGTCCCACTTTTATTTTAAGTCCCGCTTGCAGCCAGCGCAGCTGCTCGAGCGATTCGGCTTGTTCCAATGCGCCTTGCGGCATTGCCGTGATGCGCTGGAGCGTTTCGGCGCGGTAGGCGTAGAGGCCGATGTGCTTGAGATATTCGTGCCGCGCCGTCCACTCCTCTTGTGGAATGCCGCGCAGGAAAGGTATGACGCTGCGGCTGAAATAGAGCGCGAAGTTGCGGTTGTCCACCACTACCTTAGGGCTGTTGGGGTTGGAGAGTTTTTCCCAGGGGTCGGTCGGGGCGAAGGGTTTCACGAGCGTGGCGATTTCCGTTTCGGGGTCGTCGAAGCATTGCTTAATGGTCTGCAACTGCTGGGCGGCGATAAACGGCTCGTCGCCCTGCACGTTCACGATTACGTCCGCCGTGCAGCCGATGTTCTTCACGGCTTCGCCGATGCGATCCGTGCCGCTGCGGTGGTTGGGAGAAGTCATCACGACGTTGCCGCCGAAGGCACGCACTGCCTCGGCGATGCGCTCGTCGTCGGTGGCTACCCAGGCGTCGGGTATCTCGGCGGCAGTGCGCTCATAAACGTGTTGCACAATCGGTTTCCCGGCCAGCAGCGCAAGCGGTTTGGCGGGGAAGCGCGTGGAAGCGTATCTTGCTGGAATTATTGCCGTAAATTTCATATTTATATTGAGGAGTAAACGAGTTGACGAGTAAACGAGTAGACAAGTAAACGAGTAAACAAGTGAAACGAGTAGAAGAGTTCAATCCCCGGCCGCTATTCAAAAAGTTCCTCGCCGCTGGTGCGGTTTGCAGGTGCGGCGGGCTTAGGCGCGGGTTTCGGCTCGTTGGGTTGCGGTTCGCCTTCGGGGAGATGAGGCTCAAATGCGAGCGAGTCGCGGAGTTCGGGTTTCTCAAACTCTTGTTCCGGGTCGTATCCGAGCGAACGGTCGGCAAACACGCGCTTCATATACACTGCCCAAACCGGCAGCGCAGTAGCTGCGCCCTGTCCGTTGGCAGTGGAGTTGAAATGTATGTCGCGCTCTTCGCCGCCTACCCAGCAGGCCGTGACAAGCGTGGGAATGCAGCCCACGAACCAGCCGTCCGAGTTGTCGTTCGTCGTACCCGTCTTGCCGGCAATCGGGCCACGCAGGTCGTAGCGGTAGCGTAGGCGGCCGCCCGTGCCGTGGTCGATTACGGCGCGCATCATGTCGATCATATTATATGCCGTTTCCTCGCTGTACACCTCGTTGGTGCGCGGGTGGAACTCTGCCAGGACGTTGCCGTTGCCGTCTTCGATGCGTGTCACGAGGATTGGGGCGCGGCGAATGCCTTTCTTCACGAATGCCGTGTAGGCTGAGGCCATTTCGGCGGTGGTGATGTCGCACGTGCCGAGGCAGAGCGAGAGCGAGGGCTGCATATTGTCGTTGGCAATGCCAAGGTCTTGCAGGTCGCGCACGAGACCCTGCCCCGTGTTGTCAATCTGATACATCAGTTCCGCTGTAACCCAGTTGTTCGACTGGCTAAGTCCCCATTTCAGTGTCACTTCCTCGCCGTAGCGCGCCTTGCTGCCGTTGCGCGGCGACCAGTCGCCGTAAGTGCGCTGCACGTTCAAGATGGTGCTCTCCGGCGTGTAGCCGCCCTGCATCGCCATGGCATAGACAAAGGGTTTCATCGTAGAACCCACCTGCCGGCGGCCCACGGTGGCCATGTCGTATTGGAAATGAGCGTAGTCCAGTCCGCCCACATAGGCTTTCACGTGTCCCGTTTCGGGGTCAATGGATACGAGGCCGGCGCGCAGGAAGCGCTTGTAATAGCGTATGGAGTCGCGCGGTGTCATCAGCGTGTCCACTTCGCCGCGCGGCGTGTACACCGTCATCGGCACGCGGCGGTTGAACGCCTCTTCTATTTCCGCCTCCGTAGCCCCGTCGGCCTTCATCAGGCGATAGCGGTCGCTCTGCTTCATGGCCTTGGCGAGGCGTTGGTTCACGTCTTTCACCGAAAGGGTCGATACATAGGGCGCATTGGCCGCGCCGCGCTTTTCAGCGTCAAACTTTGCCTGCATCACTTGCCCCACCTGCTTCTTCACGGCCTCCTCAGCGTATTGCTGCATACGCGAGTCGATGGCCGTATATATTTTAAGGCCGTCGGTGTAAATGTCGTAGTGCGTGCCGTCGCGCTTCACGTTCTTCTTGCACCAGCCGTAGAGCGGGTCGTTCTCCCACATGAGCGAATCCACGTAGTATTGCGGCCGCTGCCATGCGCGGTAATCGTCGGGGTTGGGGCGTTCCGCCATCATGATGCGGCGCAGATATTCGCGCAGATAAGCGGCAAGGCCTTCCTTGTGGTCGATGCGGTGGAAGTTGAGCCCGAGCGGTTCTTGGCTGAGACGTTCCACTTCTTCCTCCGTGAGGTGTCCCGCCTTGCACATCTGCTGCAACACCACGTTGCGCCGCTGTCGGCAACGCTCCGGCTCGCGCACGGGATTAAAGTAAGAGGGGTTTTTACACATGCCCACCAGCGTGGCGGCTTCGAGTGTCGTGAGGTCGCGCGGCTGCTTGCCGAAATATACCTTCGCCGCCGTTTTGATGCCCACGGCATTGTGCAGGAAGTCGAAATAATTAAGGTAAAGCGTGAGGATTTCCTCTTTTGTGTAAGCGCGTTCCAGTTCCACGGCGATGACCCATTCAATGGGCTTTTGCAGCAGTCGCTGCATCGTGGTGGCTGCCGTGGAAGAATAGAGCTGCTTGGCCAGTTGCTGCGTGATGGTGCTGCCGCCGCCCGCGCCTTTCTGCCCGAAAATACCGCGCTTCACCACAGCGCGCGCCAAGGCTTTGGCATCAATGCCCGAGTGGTCGTAGAAACGCACGTCCTCCGTTGCCGTGAGTGCGTCGAACATCACGGGCGCGATGCTATCGTAGTCCACGAACACGCGGTTCTCGTTGCGGCTCCACGTGCCGAGCAGTTTGCCGTCGGCTGAGAGGATTTGCGAAGCGTAGCGGCTGATGGGGCGTTGCAACTCGTCAATCGGCGGCATGTAGCCAATCCACCCTTTGTCGATCGCCACGAACGCGAGAGATATTATCAGCAGTGCGGCGATGAAGAGCGACCACACCCAAATCAGGAATTTTTTTCTCATTCTATAAAAAGATGTCCTTTTTTAGTAAACAACAACGGGGACAACTTTATAGTTAGTTGTCTCTTATTATTTAAGTTGTCGTAAACCTAAACCTCCGCTTACGGTAGGTTGTGCGTATTTACAGTTTATCTTAGTGGCGGGCTGAAAGCCCAGTAGTTGCTCTTAGCCCCGGGCAACGCCCGGGGTGGACGATGACGCATTGATTAAAGTGTCGCGCTCTGAAAGAGCAGCTTGCATTATGAGGGGCAACGCCCCGTGTGGCGTTTAAGGGTTACGCGCTTAGCGCGTGGCATTTTTGCGCGCAAAAATGCCGAATGTATTAATCGCGGTCTACGTTTCCCCAGGGCGTTGCCCTGGGCTAAGCGCAGCCATTGGGCTTACAGCCCGCCTCAATCAGTGAGAATACGCTCAAGTTCTTGCTTGATTTTCTCGTTTGTTTCCTGCGAAACGGGCACCAAGGGCAGGCGCAGCACGTTTTCGGCCTTGCCTTGCAGGGCGAGCAATGCCTTGATGCCGCCGGGGTTACCCTCCGCCATCATCAGGCGGCACATCTCGGCGAGTTCGCTTTGCAGGGCACGTGCTGTGTCGCGGTCACCTTGCAGGGCGGCGTGCGTAAGTTGGGCGAAAAGCGCGGGCAGCGCGTTGCCCACCACTGAAATCACACCCGTCGCGCCGCGCTCGAGCAGGTCGGCGGCGATGCCGTCGTCACCGCAAAGCACCTCAAAGCCCTCAGGAGCATTTTTGATGATTTCCTCCCCTTGTGCCACGTTGCCCGATGCTTCCTTCACTGCCACCACGTTGGGGCAGTCCTTAGCGAGGCGCAGGGCGGTGGCAGGCGTGAGGTTCACGCCCGTGCGTCCCGGCACGTTATAGAGCACTACGGGCAACTTCGTGCTGTCGGCCACGGCCTTGAAATGCCGGTAAAGGCCTTCCGCCGTCGGTTTGTTGTAGTAGGGGCACACAATCAGCACGCCGTCCACGAGTCCCTCGCGCTCTATGTCGCGGAGGCCGTCGATGACGTTAGCGGTGCAGTTGCCGCCCGCTCCGAGGAGCAGGGGCACGCGCCCCGCATTGGTCTTATGTACGTAGGAAACGATATTGCGCTTTTCTTCGGCGGTGAGGCAGGGCGTTTCGGCCGTTGTGCCGAGCACGCAAAGAAAGTCTGCGCCGCCTTCAATCTGTTCATTCACAAGCTTGCCCAAGGCCTCGTAATCGGGCGTGCCATCAGTTTGGAACGGCGTAACGATTGCCACTCCAAACCCCTTGAAAATATTTTTGCTAATCATATTAATGATTATATATCAGTCTTTACTTGACTGCAAATTTACGCATTTCTTATAGGAAAAGCACGTTTTTGCGCAAGTTTATGTCGCTGCAACCCTATTCAGGCTTGCCATCTGAAATGATGAGTCCGAGGTTGTAATAGTCGGATATGGCTTTCAGGTCTGCTTTCTTTCGTTCGTTGCTGGTGTTGCTATATATGTACCAGCCGTCAATTTCGTGTTGCCACACTTTCCCGGCCTCTGTGGGTCGCTTCTTTTTGCCGATAAGCGGCCATTTCGAATATGTTATACCAACTTTGGCAGCTCGTTCGAATCCTATCCTGTGCAACACGTCTATTTCCGTGTCAATGGCTGTTCTGTTGCATACCACGGTGCCGTCGGGAAACTGCACACGCAGGCCTTTCGTGTGGTTTGTCACGTACTTGGTTGGTTCGTGCGGCTCTTGTGCCGTGGCAGGATCGTCGCTCTTTACGGGTTTGCTCAATTTTCTTGGGTTTGCCACAATAGGCTTGGCATCAACGATTTGGCTAATCTTCGTCTTGCGCGACAAAGCCACGCTTATCGGCTCGCCGGGGCGGTATTCCACCACCAGCACCAGTTCGCGCTGGATTTGGCTAAGCGTCGGCTCTATGTCTTGTCCGATAATCGGCAAGATTTCTTCTCGGATAATGTTTTCCTCGGCTTCGTTGATTTGGCTAATCACATCATCGCTCAATTTTACTCCTATTTCTTGGGAGTTTTGAATGATGGAGTACAATTTTTCCAGTTTTGTTGCCATAATGAAATATGAGATTTGCGGCTTTTCTGCCTACAAACTTACGAATTTTTTTACTTTTCAGACGAATTTCCGTATATGCCAGTTGGTTTTATTACGAGGCTGTTTGCTAATTCTACCATTGGGCATACAGCAAAGTCTCCTCGCGCGCGCATTACGCATTTTTTTCCCTTAAAAACCTTTCAACCATTCAGATTTTTTGTTATTTGCTTGTATATAAGTGTTTTGCGGATGAACGGTTTGGGGCTAAAACCCTTCACTGATTGGGATGAAACCCTTCATCGCGGATACTATGCAGAAGAGGTGAACCAAGTTTGTCTGCCTCCGCTCTCACCTTGCACAAACGTTCAAACATTACATACATCACAAACCCAAATTATTCACTTATGATTTACGGTTACATTCGCGTTAGCAGCGACAAACAGACAGTTGAGAACCAACGTTTTGAGATTAACAAGTTCTGCAAGCAGCAGAACCTCGTGATTAACGACTGGATAGAGGAGACCATCAGCGGCACGAAGAATTACACGAAGCGGCAGTTGGGTGTTCTCTTGAAGCGCGTGCACAAGGACGACATTATCATTTGCAGCGAACTCTCGCGCCTTGGCAGAAACCTCTTTATGATTATGGAGATTCTGAATATCTGCATGACAAAGGAATGCCGCGTGTGGACGATTAAGGACAACTACCGCCTCGGCGACGATATTCAGAGCAAAGTCCTCGCCTTTGCCTTCGGCCTTTCCGCCGAAATCGAGCGCAACCTCATCAGCCAACGCACCAAGGAGGCCTTAGCACGCAAACGAGCCGAGGGCGTGGTGCTGGGACGGCCCAAAGGACGCAAAAGTGCCCCAGACAAATATAAACTTTCGGGCAAAGAGGTGCTTATTAGAGAATTACTGCAAAATGGAACGTCTATCAATTTGACGGCCAAGATTTGTAAAGTAGATAGAAATACCCTTTCGCGTTTTATAAAGTTGAAGGAGTTGAGAAAGACAAATAACTTGGAGTAAATGCTGCACACGAAACCAGCGATTTCGTTTCGCGCCAGCACTCCCTTTGCGACTTCTCCACCTCCGAGAGTTGGGTGATCCTTTCCCCCATCGAGCAAAGCATCAAACGCAAGATAGAAGCCGTCGGCACGCCGTTAAAGGATTGGGATATTCAAATAAACTACGGCATCAAAACTGGCTGCAACGAGGCATTTATTATCACGACCGAAAAGCGCAATGAAATCTTAAATAACTGCCAAACGAAGGAAGAGCGCGAAAGAACAGAGGAACTTATACGACCTATTTTGAAAGGGAGGGATATAAAGCGTTATGGGTATAATTGGGCTGGGTTGTGGCTTATCAATACCCACAATGGCATAAAAGGCAAATTAGAGCGCATACATATTGAAGACTATCCTGCTGTAAAAGCTCATTTAGACCAATTTAAGCACAAATTAGAAGAAAGGAGCGATAAAGGAGACACTCCGTATAATTTGCGTAACTGCGCGTATATGGAAGATTTTTTTCAGCCGAAAGTTATTTATATGGAGATTCAGACTGATAACGAAAAAGATGGTTATCCATTCCCTTGTTTTTCATATGATTCAGGCAACAATATTGTGCTTAACACCGCCTATATTTTGAGTAGCAATTCTATTGATGTAAGATTTGTCCTTGGCTTTATCAACTCCAAAATAGGGCGTTTCTTGACAAAAATGTATGTTACTCAATTACAAGAACGACAATTTAGGATGCTTGCTCAATACGTATCAAAGTTTCCAATTCCACAACTAACA
>SFFY01000043.1 GCA_004556745.1 Bacteroidales bacterium
CAAACATCTTATTCTGTCCCCTTGCATGATGCCCGTTCTTGGTGCCACTATCAGCAAGATAATTTTTATTTTATGCAAGATAGTTTTCACTATCAGCAAGATAATTTTTTCTGTCATATAAGATAGTTTTTGTTACAAAGTTTGTAACACATGTTAGAAACTTTGTAACGCATATTACAAACTTTGTAATACATGTTAGCAAGTTTGTAACAAACTTTTTCTGCGCAGATAGTGAAAACTGTCACGGAGCAAAGAAAAAATTTCAAGGACTTAGCAAAAAATATCTGCCTTGAAATCCGAGCGGAAGACAGGGAGTTGAATATTCGTCGCAATCTCTGCAATGAATGGTTGTGAAGGGTTTGCGCCTCAAACCCTTCATCGACAAAGGGCTAAAAGTCAATTAAATAAGCACAAAAATGAAGGGTTGAAGGGTTTTTCGTGGTAAAAAAATGCGTATAGGAAGCGCTAATTTGCTGGCGGTCCATTGACTTTGAACCAATATAAACGGGAGCGACCCTTGCGAGCCGCTCCCGTCCGTATTGAGCCGTGTTACGCGCTTTCGGCGCGTGGCATTTTTGCGTCAGCGCAAAAATGCCGAATGTATTAATCGCTGTCTGCGTTTCCCCAGGGCGTTGCCCTGGGCTTTGGGCAACATTTGGGCTTACAGCCCGCCCTAATCATGGGGCACGCCCCCCCTACTTACAAACTCTTGCGCAGCACGTCGATTACGTCCTCACGCGTCAGCACCGCGTAGCCCGTTTCGTTGATCGGGCAGGCATCGGCCATGCCTTCGAGGAGGGAAGCGTCGGCGCCGCAGTCGGTGATGTTCATTGCCAGCCCGAGTTCGCGCATCCAGTTTTCCATGGTTTCCAGTCCCGCCAAAGCGGTGTCTCTGTCTGTTTTGCCGGGAGCGACGCCCCACACGTTTCTGGCCAGGTGGCAGAACTTGCTGACGGCATCTTCCGAACGGTCGATGAGCAGGCGATAGTAAGCGCCGCTCACGGCAGCGAGCGTATGCCCGTGCGTGGCATCGGTGTAAGCAGCCACGGCCTGACCGAGCATGTGAACCATCCAGTCGGTCGGCTTGCCGCAGGCAATAAGGCCGTTGAGCGCCCAGGTGGCCGTCCACATGATGTTGCTGCGCGCCTCGTAGTCTTCGGGGTTGGCAAGGGCTTTGCGCGAACTTACGATGAGCGAGCGCATCAGTCCTTCGGCTATGTAGTCGCTCGTGTTGTCGTCGGTGCCCGAAAGGTATTGCTCCAAGATGTGCGACATGATGTCGTAGATGCCAGCCACCATGTGGTGCTGCGGCACAGTGAACGTGTAGGCGGGATTGAGGATGGCAAAGTCGGGATTGCGGAAATAGTAGAACTTCTTGCGGTTCTCGTGGTGGTTGGAAATCACGGCGCAGCTGTCCATTTCCGAACCCGTGCCAGCCATCGTCAGCACGCAGCCCACGGGAATCCAGCGGCAAGTCATTTCGCCCCAGTTGTTGAAATAATAGTCCCAAGGGTCGGCTTCGCAATAGGCCGAACCCGCCACGGCCTTGCAGTAGTCGCAGGTAGACCCGCCGCCGACGGCGAGAATGAGGTCTACTGCCTCGCTCTTGGCCAGCGCCGCGCCTTCAAGCACCTTGTCAATAGTGGGGTTGGGCATCACGCCGCCGAGTTCCACCACGTCTTTGCCCGCTTTGCGCAGTTCTTGCATCACGGCATCGTAGATACCGTTGCGCTTGATAGAGCCGCCGCCATATACGAGCATTACTTTGTTGCCGTAGCGTGCCAGTTCGTTGCCCAGATTGTTCAAAGCCTCCGTGCCGAAGTGCAGGGTCGTGGGATTGTGGAATGTGAAATTGCCAGTCATGATTGTAATAAGGTTTTAGAGATTTGGTTTTACTTGTAAGTGTTTGCTTTCAGATAAATCACGTTGCAAAATTACGCAATTCCTTTCCTTTGCTTTATACCCGTATTTGGGGAAAACTTACCATTTTTGCGGTTTTTCGCTATAAGAGCTGGTAATTGATGCGGCGAAACAAAAACGGGAGCGACCCTTGCGAGCCGCTCCCGTTATTATGGAGAGTTATTGACAGACGGGGAGATTATTTCACAAATCTCTTCTGACCGTCGATGATATAGGTGCCGCGCTGCAGCTTGCCGCTAACCTTTCGGCCGTCGATGCTGTAAACCGTCTTGCCGGTGGCATTGTCGATCGTGAGGGCGTCGATGCCGACCGTGCTGTCGACGGTGTAGGTGAGGGTGAAGGCGGGGTTGTACTTGCCGCCGAGGCCTGCGCCCTTGTCGGGCTGCGAGCCGATGTAGGCTTCGTTGCCGATGAACTCCTCGGGAATGGTCAGCGTGTACGTGCCGTTGGTCTTGATTTCAGAGGCCAGCGTGATGCGCACGATGTTCCAGATGCTCATGTCGGTGGAGAGGGTGGCGGTGGTAACGGTGTTGCCTTCGGCATCTGTCACCTCAATCGGCGACTCGTTGATAATCGTGCCGTTCACGTTTTCAGAGTAGGTCAGCGTGATGCTGCTGAGGCTGGCCACGGTAGTGCCGTTGGCGGGCGATACGCTTTCGTATTCGAAGCTGTTGGCAGGAGCCTGCACGATGAACGAAGTGGTGATGACGTCGTTGCTGCGGCCTTCCTCGGTGGTGAAGGTGCTTGCAGGCACTTCGATGGTGTAGTAGCCCGTCTGCGTAATCGGTTCGGCAACACTAATCGTTGCGGTGTTGCCCTCCACGGTGACGGTGGCGGTGTACGTGTTGTGGCTGCGGTTGTAGATGCTGACGGTCTTCTCGCTGTCGTAGTTGATGTCCGTGTCGAAGGTGAGGGTAGCGGCGGTGAAGCTGCTTACCGTCTCGCCTGCGGCGGGCGTAACGCTGGTTGGCGTGAGCGGAGCGAGCGGGCTGGGCTCTGTTACTTCGAGCGTGGCGTCGAGGATATAGCCGCCGTTGGCTGCAATGCCGTTGCTGCTGGTTACCGTACCATCGGCAGCTTTTTGACCGCCGGGGTCAACGCTGTTCCAGTCTACCTTGAAGCGGATGCGGTAAGTGCCCGGAGTGGTAGGAGCTGTGAACGAGGGCGGGTTGATGTTGGCGCGGTCATTGCCGGTGACAGTTTGGCCTGCGTTGTTCTTACCGCTGTTGTCGTTATTGAAGTCGCCCGAGTAGAAGGCGTAAGCGTAAACCTCCGTGCCCGTCTGGTCCATATCGCCTTCGCGGAAAGAGAATTCTTTGTCGTTGTCAGTATCTATAAATACGTAGCCGTGCATCCACGAGCCGGGTGCACCCGTGTAGTCGAAGGCAGCGGTGAGCGTGCTGCCTGCGGTGCAGGTGAGCGTGGCCGTTTCGTGCTGGTCGTTGTATATCTTAGAGGTGTTGGCCACTGCGATGGTCTGGCCGCTCTTGCCGCTTTCGGTGAGCGTCACGCCGTTGAGCACGCGGCCTGCAATATTCGGGTTGGCGGCCGTGTCCTTGTCGAAATTGATGGGATAGGTGCCGGTAACGGTGAAACTGAGTGTAAACTCGGGGTTGTAGGTCGCGCCGGAGAGTACGCCCTTGTCTTCTACAAACTCGTTGTACCATTCATCATAGATAGACTGCTCGGGAACGGTGATCGAGTAGGTGCCGGCGGTTTCGATAGGCGCGGCAAGCACGAGGTTCACGGAGTTCCAGTCCGAATCGTCGGAAGCGAGCGTGGCGGTGGTTACCGTTTCGCCGTTGGCATCGAGCACGTTGATAGGATTGAAGTTGTCGGGGAATGCCCAGCAATCGTACGTGATTTTAATGCTTTCGAGCGTCTTGACCGTTGCGCCGTCGGCAGGCGTCGTGGTTTGGGATATGAAGGTGTTGGCGGGAGCCTGCACTGTAATCTGGCTGTTCACCTCGGGGTTGAACGTTCCGTCTTCTGCCGTAAAGGCTTCTTCAGGAATAGAAAGCATGTAAAGGCCGGTTGCGGCAATCGGTTCGTCGAGCGTGAGGGTTACCTGAGTGGCATCTTCGGCGCTGACCTCGACGGTCGTAGCAAAACTGCCTTGGAGCTTGCTGAGAATGCTGATAGGTTTGCTCTCGTTGTAGGTCACGGGCTTTTCAAACGTGAGGCTGACGCTTGCGAGGCTTTCTACCGTCGTTTCGCTGTCGGGCGTGACGGTCGGCGTGAGCGTAGCCTTATAGTCTACGGTATAGGTGAGCGTAAAGGCGGGGTTGAAAGTTGCGCCTTCGGCTACGCCTTTGTCGTCAGCCTCTGCATCGTAAAGGTTATTGTAGATATAGCCTTCGGGCACGGTGATGGTGTAAGTGCCGTTCTCGGTGAGTTTCTCGGAAAGCGTGAGCACTGCCTCGCTGGCATTCTCCGTGCTTACGGCAAGCGTAGCGGTGGCAACGGTTTCATTGGCAGCGTTGAGCACGTTGATAGGCGTGCTGTCGGCAAAACCTAATTCTTCGCCGTAAGTCAGCGTAGCGGTTTCAAGACCCTTCGTGAGCGTGCTTTCGTTCTCGGGGGCAACCGTGGTGTAAGCCAACGAATTGGCGGGAGGCATGGGAATGGTGTAAGTGAGGCGCATCTCGGCATTCCAAGTGCCGCCCTTGCTGATGCCGTTGTCAGCAGAGTAGGGATTGAACTTCGTGTCGCCGAACATTCCTTCGGGAATAACAACCGTATATGTGCCCGGTGCGGTAAGCGTAGTGCCAAACTTAATGGTGAGCACGCCGCCATTGCCCCAAATTCCTTCGGGTTCGCCAATAGCTTCGCCGTTGCCGTTGAACAGTTGCGGTTTGACGCTCCATTTGCCTGCCATATACGCAGAAGAGGGCAGGGTGATGGTTATGCTGCTAAGCGGTTCTGTGATTTCGCCGCTGGCGGGAACGATAGAGGCAGGCAAGTAAACGGGGGCTTCCACGGCGCCTGCCAAAGCAAGGAGGCTTTCGGTAGAGGGCGTGAGCGTCGTTGCGTAGATGCCGCAGTTGTTGCCTTGGTCGCTCACGTCGTTGTAGCCGGCGATGAGGCCGCCGGCCTTGCCGTAGTTGTTGGAAATGCCGAGCTGCTGGCCGTTAATGGCAATCACCGTGGGATACTTGGCGTTGCCGGCCGTGCCGTCGAGGAACGAGAGCGTGTCGGCAAGCAGGGGCTCGGCTGAAAGGCTCGTGTTGCTGAACACGGGACTGTCGTTCACCTGTGTGCCTAAACCTACGAACTTCTGCGCGCCTACGCTCCACAGGCGATATTTGCCGTGGTACGTCTTGAGCAGCACGAAGCCCTTGCTGGCATCGTCGAGCGTAGCGGAAACGCCGGTGGCGGTAGAACTTACGAGGAAGTTCTCGCCGCTGAACGTCTCTTCGTCGGCTGTGAAGGAATAAGCGGGGTCGTAAGCCCATTGTCCGCGGGCGGTCTTAACGAAATAGGCTTTGCCGTTGTCGAGTGAAGTAAGGTCGGTGATGGGTTCTGCCTCATATTCCGTAACGGCTGCTTCGATAGCCGCCATCAGTTCCTCGGAAACATCTGTCACCTTTACGATTTGCATGATGTTGCCCGTGTCGCCCGTGTCGTTCCAGTTGGTGAAAACGCTGGGGGTTTGGTCGGTCGAAAGGTTAATCTCGTTGTTGCCGAAAGCAATCACTACGGGAAAGTCTTCTTTCGAGGCCGAAGTAGCAGCCTTGAATGTGACGTCAGAACCTAATGGCTCGCTCGTGAGGATTG
This sequence comes from Bacteroidales bacterium, assembly GCA_004556745.1. Lineage (GTDB taxonomy): Bacteria > Bacteroidota > Bacteroidia > Bacteroidales > Bacteroidaceae > Alloprevotella. Next base: position 5,698 of record SFFY01000043.1, read on the forward strand.
TGTAACCGCCATTTTTGTAAAGGAACTTCTGAGCCCCGAGGTTAAAGAGATAGCGACCGCCTTTGGCAGAGGTGTAGAATGTCCAAAGGTGGTTGAGGTTTGTCTGGTCGAAAGTTACCGTTGCGCCATTTTTGGTGTTGTCGGAACACCAAGCGCGCGATGCGTCTTTGCTGGCATCGTAAATAAGGTAACCGCGTCCCTCGGATTTAATCGAGTAGGCTGCGCCGTTTTCAAGGTCTTCAGCGGTCTTGACCGGCGTCTGCGCCCACGCTCCCACTGTTGCAAAGCAGGCAACCAAGAGGAGAGAGAAAATTTTGTAGTATTTACTCATAGCGTTAAACGTGATTTTGGTTAGTAAAATATGGATTCGTTTTAGGGGGCATAACAATAAGCGGGGGCACACCAAAATCAAAGTGTGCCCCGCAGGTTAGGATTTAGGATATGAGTTTACCACTCCGTATTATCCCAGTTAGTTTTCTTTTGTGTGCAGATTTCGTAGTCGCCTTCTTCGCCGAAATCTGTTCCTCCAAGCGACGCGCCGCCGTTTTCTGTGGTGGAGAGGGCGAGCAAGCCGTTGTATTCAATTTCATGTGCTTGCAAGAAGGGTGAAATATATGTTTTCTTCATGACGTTTATTCTTTAATGGTTTAGGGAATTTAGAGGTTTTTTCACTTCACGAGGACTTTATGTCCGTTCACGATATTCACGCCCTTTTGCAGCTTGTTGAGTCTGCGGCCGGAGAGGTCGAAAATTGTGGTTTCCCCGTTGCTGCCGCCGAAGATGCTTTCGATGCCAGTCGTCTCGCCGCTTTCTTCTAAGTAGAATGCCTTGGTGGCGGAACCGTTGGGCACGGTAAGGTAGCACTTGAACTGCGGGCAGGTTACCGTTCCGTCTGTGATGTAGAAAGCCTGATTGCCGGTAGACTTGTTGGCTGCCAGAACGTAGCTTCCGCTGGGAACGGTAGTGCCGGCTGCTTTGAGGCTGCCTGTCAGCCAGCCGTTTGTATGATCGGCTCTGCTGCCCTTGTCCCAACCGATGATGGTGTATTTGTTGCCAGCAGTGGACTCGTAAATGTAGGGCTTGTTGTGTTTCATGTCCCCATCATCTACCAGTGTCAGAGTGACGCCATTTTCTTCTGCCGCGGAGCAATTGTAGAATGTAATGCCGTCGGGCTTGGTAGAGGGGCAGGGCAGAATAATCGTGCCATATTGATGAGCAACGGTGAACTGATAGTTAAAGAGCGCACCGTAAGTTGCTACCTGGTTGAGATAATTCTGGATTTTTTGACCGTTCTCACTTGCGTTGAAGTCATACATTGCTTGAACATCACTTTCATTGATAGTCTGAGCTGCTGCTATGGCGTCGTTGATTTCAGTAGGATGATGGTCAAATTCGCTCGGTCCCACTACGATAGACCCCTCGAGAATGTCGAACGGGGCGGCAGCTTTGAGCGCCTCAAAGATAGGACGGATAACTGCTTCCGCCTTATCAATGGTCGGGAACGTCAGGTTCGAGCCTCGGTGAGTCTCGTTCTTTGTCCATGCCCAAATAGGCTGATTGTCATCTTGTCCCGAGTTAATGGTCAAGAATATAGTTCCCTCAGGATCGATGCTGAAACCTTTCTGATTGTTGTTGCAAGGCAGATAGTAGAATGAGCCGGCACTTCCTGCTGCTACGAGCGTATTGACGGTATTGTAAGTTTGGGCTCCGCTGAAAGTGGGCATATACGAATCGGCGGCTTTGTTGCGGAGCTTGAAACTAAATACGCCTGCGTTGAAAGAGGGGTAGATGTACCACACAAATTCGTTGCCATTGTCTATCGTGATATTGCTTTCGTTGTTTGTGGTGTAAGCCTCGTAACCAGTATTGCCGGCGTTGGCCTTTGCGCGCCAAGTGGCAGAGCCCAAATCGCTGCGGATACCTGTGGGCTTCTCAATGGTTGCGCTCGAAATGGGGAAGGGGAACGTGATGTTCATCGTGGCCGTGTAGTTGTCGCCGTCCTTTACAAAGTGGGCGTTGCTCAGCGTATGGCCTGCGATGCCACCGAGGGTGGGAAGATAAGTATGCTGCTCGCCCCAACCTGTTACGTACGTACCGGAATACGTTGCGCCATTGGCGTCAGTCAGCGTGTAAGCAATCGATACGCCGTCTACGAATTCAACGGGATAGAGACTCCAGTCGTTATTGCCATTGAGGGAGGTTACTTTGCCGCTTTCCCAGAATGCGAGGGTGTTTCCGGCACCGTTGTTGTCGACGATAGACCCAAAGCCATTGTCGTACAAGTTCCAGCCGATGTGCGTGGCTTCTTCGTTGATGTTATACAATTTGTAACTTGCGCCTTCGAAGAATTTTCCAGTGGTCAGATTGCTCGTTATGTATTTGCCGGTGGCAAACTGAATGTCATAAACGCCGTCTGTGCCGGTGTTGAAGAAACGTACCAAGTACTGCTTGCTGTCCTCGGGCGTCAGACCGTTGATGCCGGTAGTTGCGGACGCACGCATCAGCGTGTTTTCGCCGTTGTCGTAAATGGGCGATTCGCCACCACGCGTTTGTGTCATGATATACCAATGCGCGTTGTCGCCGGCAGCTGTGGCAGGTTCTAAAAAGTCTGCTTTGGTAGTAGAAACACTGACGAACTTGTCTGTGGGCAAGCTGGGCTCTTGTTCTTCATAGCCCCAGCCTTGATAAACAATCGTTATGCCGGTGGCGTCATATTGTACAGACGTTTCACTGGACAGTGGCGTGAGAGTGCCTTCCGCATTTTTGTACCAAACTGCAATGGAATTGATATTGCTTGAGATGTCAGCGCCCCAAGTCATCACTTTCTTCTTGATAGTCGTATTGATGCGCGGGCAGCCCGTGCGTACAGGCTGGTCGGTTACCACCACATTGAGATTCCACTGTCGGTTACCTTTGGTTACAGACGTAAAGTTCGTGTTGATGACACCATTTTCGCCAATATACCACTTCTGGGCACCTCCGTCGTTCATGTTAAAATCTGTGCGCCCCGTTATGCTCAGAGTTCCATTTGTCCAAACTGTTGCCACGCCGTCAATTTCTGTTCCTTTTAATGATATTGAATAATTAACGCTTGCAATCGCATAATCCTCCACAAGAATAGAACCAGCCCATTGACCGATGTTAGACGTAACGTTCGACGTGCTGCCAATTACCCAAATGCCGCCACTGTCGGAAGTGTCTGTACTGGTGTTGACAGCCGTGGTTACTGTTCCAACGTTCTCGAATTTATAGACAGGGCCGTTGTTGCTTTCACGGCCCGGAGTCGCAGTTGACTCTTTTCCATCAGCGTCAAATACGCGCGTGCCGGTGTTCCAAGTCCACACCGTTCCTCCAAATGCGGGTTGGATGAACGGCGCAATCTCGCCGTCATCGAAAGTCCACAGGTCGCAGCCCTGCGTTTTGGAAGTATGAACGTTGACTTTCATGTAGGGACAGGCACTGGTGGCAGAGCCATTGTTGTTCAAGCTGACACGAGACGTGCCGTTCGGGCGGATTGCCCAGCTGTACTTCGTGGCGTTGGTCTGATCGAGTGTCCAATAGGTAGTGGCAGTTGCGTCGAAAGTAATGGTAGAACCTGAAGTGTTGGCCTCTGCATTAATGTATTTTCCCGTTTGAACACTTCTGAGGTAGTACTGCCCCTCTGTGCCAGTTGCTTCAAGAGTGAAGAATGTACCTGTTGCATGGCGGCCCTGAAGCGTAGTGCCGTCATCGCCCAAATAACCTGTGTGGTCAGTAGCTAAACACTTAATTAAATACTGCGTGCCGGCCACGGGGGCTGTTGTAATAATTTTTGCCCCAACTTCCACTGCAAAACAGAGTAGAAGCGACATTAATAATAAATTTACTTTTCTCATAGTTTAAATATTTAGAGGTTCTTAAATGTTCATATTCATACAACGTTTGTGCCTGGAAGGCAGTACGCCTTTTGCGGTGTACAAATTGCATGTCCTGTGGCGTAGTGCCACTTCTTTGAGATTTTCGGCTGCGCTCGGCAATTCAAGTAAACTTGATTGCGCTCGCTTGCACGAAAATTCCAGGCACATCGTCCTCGCTCCGTCTATCCGGGCACTTCGTACCCGGTTACTATCGCTACGCTCTGTAGTGCCTTCCAGGCACTTAACGCATAATTTCACGCTCGCCTTGCACAAACGTGGCTATGTGCAGCAACGGAGATAGCGCCTGCCTTGGCTTAGTTTCTACGCAGGGCAGGGGGAATGCTACAAGGTTAAAAATAAATTGTGGCAAGCAAAGCCATAAGGCAACATGTTTGGCATTGCCAAATTAGATCAAGTCGTTTTAGAAATGGTATCAGATATGGGCTTTTTGGCTTGTACTGCCTTATCAGCTGCAAATTTACGCGGTTTTTTATAGACCTTCCAAATATTTTATTCGTTTTTTGTAAGTTTCTTATATTAGAATCAACGATTTTTAGTAAACAAGTAAACGAGTAAACGAGTAAACGAGTAAACGAGTAAACGAGTAAACGAGTAAACAAGTAAACAAGTAAACAAGTAAACGAGTAAACAAGACAGAGATGTCTTGCTAATTTATATTTTACATAAGAAACTTGTCTCGTCTACTCGTTTTCTTTGAAAACTCGTCTACTAATAAATGAAGATATTTTCTATTGAAAATAAACGCGCTTCACGCGGTTGCTCACAGAGGTCAGCACTTCGTAAGGAATAGTTCCGAGCAAATCTGAAAGAACCGTGACGGGCAGGGCGTCGCCGAATATCTCCACGCTGTCGCCCTCGCGGCAAGGAATGTCGGTAACGTCGATCATGCAAACGTCCATGCAGATGTTGCCCACGTAGTCCGCTTTCTGTCCGTTCACGAGGCAATAGCCGTGGCGGTTGCCGAGGTGGCGGTTAAGGCCGTCGGCGTAACCGATAGGAATGGCGGCGATGCGCGAGGGACGGTCAAGGACGGTCTTGCGGCTGTAACCCACGCTATCGCCTGCCGGCACGTCGCGGATTTGCAGGATCGTGGTGCGCAGGGTGGCTACATTGTGGAGCACGCGGTTGTCGATAGGGTCGATGCCGTAAAGTCCGAGACCGAGGCGCACCATGTCAAGATGGCGTTCGGGGAAACGCTCGATGCCCGCAGAGTTGCAGATGTGGCGCAGAATTTTGTGCGGGAAAGCGGCTTGCAGCGTGCGCGAAGCCTCGTCGAAGAGTTTGAATTGTTTTTCTGAAAAGTCGTCGAAACCATCGGAGTCTGCACCTACGAAATGGCTGAACACGGAGCGCGGAATAAGAGCCCGCTGGTGCGAAAGCCGGTCTATTAGCACGGGAATGTCTGTCTTCGGGTTAAAGCCGAGGCGGTGCATTCCCGTGTCGAGTTTCAGGTGGACGGGGAAGTCGGTGATGCCTTGGCGGCGTGCGGCGCGGATGAGCGCATCGAGGAGGTTGAAACTATAGATCTCGGGTTCGAGTTCATATTCGAAGAGCGTGCCGAACGCCGACATTTCCGGGTTCATCACGATGATGCCCGCCGTGATGCCCGCGCGGCGCAACTCTGCGCCTTCGTCGGCCACGGCAACGGCGAGATAGTCCACGCCGCGCTCTTGCAGCGTCTTGGCAATCTCCACGCTGCCAGCGCCGTAGGCCGAGGCCTTCACCATACAGGTGAGTTTCGTTTCCGGCTTCATGAATGAGCGGTAAAAGTGCAAATTCTCCGCAATCGCTTCAAGGTTTACGTCGAGTGTGGTTTCGTGAACGCGCAGCGAGAGGGCTTTTGCGATTTGCTCGAAGCCGAAGTTGCGTGCGCCTTTCAGGAGAATAATTTCGTCGTGGATAGTGTCCAGTTCGCCGCTTTCCAGCAGTGCCTCCGAAGTGGGATAGAAAGATTTTTTTATGGGAAAGAGCGTGTGGGCGGCAGAAATGGCAGGCCCCACGCCGATGAGGCGTTCCACGCCGCGGCTTTTCAGCATTTCCGCCACTTTCGCGTAAAGTTCTTCTGCGGGAATGCCCGTTTGGAATATGTCGGAGAGAATGAGCGTGCGCCCTTTCGCGGCCTGTTCCTTGGCGCGGCGGTTCATGAAGTCGAGGGCTATGTCGAGTGCGGCGGCGTCAGAATTATAGGCGTCGTTGATAAGCGTGCAGCCCCGCACCCCTTGCACCACTTCGAGGCGCATCGCCACGGGTTCGAGCAACGCCATGCGCCGCGCAATGTCGGCCGGCGTGAGGCCGAGGTAGAGGCAGACGCAGAGCGCCGTGATGCTGTTCTGTATCGAGGCTTCATCGGCGAAGGGGAGGGTGTAGGAGGCCGCCGTGCCGTTGAAAAAGTAGGCGATGCGCGTTTTCCCATCTTCTGTCGGCTCGATGGCGCGTACGAAGACCGTGGCATTTTCGTCTTTCCGCGACCAACCGAACAGTTGGCCGCCAAAGCCGAAGTCGTGCACGCTCTCCGCTACCACTGGCTCGTCGGCATTGTAAATCAGCACCTTTGCATCTTTGAAGAGCAAGAGTTTCTCGTGGCATTTCTCCTGTATCGTGGAAAAGTTTTCCTGATGCGCGGGACCGATGTTGGTCATCACGCCGATGGTCGGCTGGATAATGGCACGCAGCGCCTGCATCTCGCCCGGTTGCGATATGCCAGCTTCAAAAACGCCGATGCGACTGCGCTCATCGAGCAGCCAGACTGAGAGCGGCACGCCCACTTGCGAGTTGTAGCTGCGGGGCGAGCGCGTCACGTTCATCGAAAGCATCAGCAACTGGTAAATCCATTCCTTCACAACCGTTTTGCCGTTAGAGCCGGTGATGCCAATGACGGGCAAAACGTACTCCTCGCGGTGTCGCTCGGCGAGGCGCTGCAGGGCTTTGAGGGGACTGAGCACGCGCAGGAAATTAGCATCGGGATAGTCCGTCTCGTGATTTTCGGGCACCGTGCCGACCACGAAATTGCGCACGCCCCGGCGGTAGAGGTCGGGGATATATTTGTGCCCGTCGCCAACGGGAGTGCGGAGGGCGAAGAAAAGGGTTGTTTCGGGGAAAGCCAGCGAGCGGCTGTCGGTCAGCAACCAGTCGATGCGGGCTTCGGCATTGCCGAAACGCCGCGCGCCGATGAGGGCGGTTACTTTTTCAAGAGAATAAAACATATCGAGATTTTATTTGCAAGCATTTTATAAGGGTGGGCAACCATACAATTATTATATATGTAGGTCGCGCCATTTGTCTTCAAATTCTTTTTCCATCTTTGCCTTGCGCTCGTTGAGGCTTGCCTGCGCGGCGGCATCGGCATGAAGCGGACGGTGGGCGGTGAGGCGCAGTAGCCGTGCCTTGTCGGCGGCATATTCCGAAAGTTGCGGCGAGAAAGCCCATTGCTGCACGCGTTGCCAGATGTATTCCTCGGTTTGCGGCGCGAGGTGGATAAGGTCTGGTGCGTAGAAACGGTAGTCGCGCAACTCGTCTTCCACTATTTCGTAAGCGGGGAAATACGTTGCCGCCTCGGGTATTTGCCTGCACAGCGCGTCGGTAGCCAAGAGCAGCCGCGCCTTTTGCAGCCGGCTTTCGTGGAAACCCCATTTGGCATAGCGGTAGGGACTTACGGTGAAGGCGATGCGCAGGGTGGGGCGCAGGCGGCGCAACTCTGCCAGCAGCGGCAGCCAGCGCCGCACGATTTGCTCGGAAGAAAGGTCTTCTTCGTCAAAGTCCGAGGCGAGTTCCTTATGGCAATTTGCTACGGCCATACCTGTCTCGCGCAGGCGGAACAGACGCGAGGTGCCGAAGGTGACGCACAGCAGGTCGGCCTTGCGCAGCACGCGCCGCGCCTCTGCCAATGCCGTGTTCACGCTTTCGCGGCAAGCGTCCTCGGTGGGCGCGGAGAAGGCTCCTGCGTGCCGCCAGCTGTGCCATAGTCCGTCGCGTCCCCGAAATAGTGCGCCGTCGGCGCGCGCCGTTTCGCTTAATAGGAGTTCCAACGCCGCTGCAATGCTTTCGGGATTATAGAGCACGCCGAACGGATTTGCCGACACGTGTCCCTCGGGCAGGCTTTGCGCAAAGCGTGCGCCCATATTGTCGGCAAAGCAAGAGCCGAGCAGCATCACGTGTGAGCGGGGCGAGAGAAAGGCCTCCGCCGCAGGCGTTTCGACAGGCGTGTACCAATTCATAATATTCTTTTTAGTAGACGAGTAAACGAGTAGACAAGTAAACAAGGCAAGTCATTCTGTAAAAATACATTGTATAATATCTCTGACTCTCCTACTTGTTTGCTCGCCAACCGGTTTACTCAAAAATTTTCAGCAATGAAACCTTGCCGTCCTCATAAAGCGCAACCGTCGGTTCGTTTCCCCCCTTCGGGAAAGTGGGTGAACCCGTGTTGCAGATGAGCGGCCGGCCATCGGCAGCAGGCACAATGTGCGGCAGATGCGTATGGCCGTAAAAGAAGTAGTCGATGCCTTCGAGCGCGGGCATCTTTTCTTCGTTGTAGATATGCCCGTGCGTGAGGAAGATGCGGCGCGTGCCGTCGGCGATTAGCGCGTAGTCGGCCATGATGGGGAAGCGGAGCAGCATTTGGTCCACTTCTGAGTCGCAGTTGCCGCGCACGGCAATGATGTGCCCCGCGTGGCGGTTGAGCAGCGCGGCGATGCCCGGCGCGTCCAAGCCTTGCGGCACGCCGTTGCGCGGCCCGTAGTTGAGCAGGTCGCCGAGCAGGCAGAGGAGGTCGCATCTGTGTTGATCAAAAAGTTGCACCACGCGCTCGGCGGCGGGCAGCGCACCGTGTATGTCGGAGGCAATGAGCAGTTTCATACGGGAAAATGGCGTTAATTACGTTGCAAAGTTAGGTATTTAGGATAAAAAGGTAATAACACAATGCCTTGAAATCGCAGTTTGCAGTAAAAAAGGACTCGAGACGGATATTGCGGCGTAGGACTGCGTAAAAGGGAGATGAAGAACCTATGGCGGGTTCTATAAATATGATTCGGACAAATTTTGTAATGTATTTTGAAATGATTGTTGTGGAATAAACGTATCCAAAACTATTTGATATTCAGTATTTATTAGTAACTTTGCGGCAAAGAATTGAGTGAATTGTAACTAAGAATTGAGTAAATTGTAAAACGGGCTGTCCTGATGCAGGGCAGCCCGTTTTGTAATGCTAACTCTCAAGATATATGCTTGCTGTATTCTTTCTTAGAAATGCCATTTGATGTCGAAGGAGAAGTGGCGCGGGGCGATGTCCTGCGCGAAACGGCGGTTCATGGAGAGGATGGCGAAGGTGTTGGCGCGGGTGTCCGTGAGGTTTGCGCCGCGCACGGTCAGCGTCACGCCACCTTTGAGTTCCGCCTCCACGGAAGCGTCAAGCTGTGCGTAGAAGTCCTGCCCGAAGGTGTTTGCCTCGTCCCACATGATGTCGCCCGCGCCTTTCACACGTGCGCCGAAGGTGAAGGAGCGCAGCAGGTCGCATTTCGTGGGTTGGCGGAAGCTTGCCGTGGCCGTCATCGTGTGGCGCGGCACGAAGGGCACGCGGTTGTCTGTATAGTCCACGCCGCCGCCTAAGTCGTAGTTTTCAAATGTTGCTTCGGTAAAGCCATAGTCGGCGGCGATGCTTAGGCGGTTGTCGAGCCATAAGGTGCGCAGCGATGCCTCGATGCCGCAGGAGCGGCTCTTGCCCGCGTTGACCATGATGCGTCCCAGTCCGCTCTCGCTGAACTGTGCCAACTGCTGGTCGCGCGTCTGCATATAGAAGGCGGCGAGGTCGGCTTGCAGGCGGCCGTCGAGGAAAGAGAGGTGCGTGCCCGCCTCGTAGTTCCACGACTGTTCGGGCTTGTAGCTGAGGTTGCGCAGGTCGGGTTCGTCGGGCACGATGCGATCCATCGTTTTTGTAATGCCGGCTATTGCGCCTGGCTTCATTGCGTCGGGCATGCCAGGCATGCTGTTGATGGTGTTGATGCTGTAGTCCTTTACCTCGAGCATCATCTCTCGGCGCAGCAACTGTTGTGCGAGGTCGGAGTAAGCCTGAATGTTGTAGCCGCCCGAACGGCAGCCCTTGGAGGCGGCTGCGTAGACGTTGCCGCGCGTGCCGTTTTTCCCGAAACTATATTGCAAGGCGAATTTCGGCAACAGTTGCCAATAGTCGTCTTTCAGCGTCCCGGCGAGCTGCGGCAGTGAAGAGGAGTCGTGGTTGATATTCATCATCGGCCTGCCACGGCGAACGACTCGATGTCGACGTTGAAGAGACTCCATATTCATATAAAAGTTGTACGCCACGGGATTTGCCGTCTGCGAAGAGAGGTCGAGTTGTCTGTGGTCGTAGTCGAGTCGCAAACCGAGTGTGAGGCTCAGACCCTTGACGAGCAAGTCGTTGAAACTCAACTGCTGGAACAGCGCCGCACCGAAGGAGGGCGTTTCGAGGTCGGAGAGAAAGGCGAGGCTGTTGTCCGTAAACGTCAGCCCCATTTCCGGGCTGCTCGGCAGGCTCGCGCGGATGATGCTGTTGAGAAAACCGATGCCGCCTTCTTGGAAAACCACGGGGCAGTCGGTCTGCATCTTCGTATATCCCGCATAGATGCCCGAGGTCCACTGCACGCGCTTGCCTTTCGGGCTTTTGAGCGAAATCTCTTCGGTCACGCTGTGCATTTTCTGCCTTTGCTCGAGCGTATAAATGTCGGAGGCAATGAAATCTTGGTCCATGAAGAGGCGGTCGCGCAGGTATTGATAGGCCGTGATGCTGCTCAGGGTGAATTTGCCGAGCCTATGCTCAACGCCCAGTCCCGTGTTGAAAAGTTGGCGGCGGTAACTGGCCTGGCGGTTGGCTTCAATATTTCCCGAGGCGGGCATGTAAGTCATTTTCTTGTCCTCGTCGTCGCGCACGGAGTCGCCGATATGGCGATAGGGGCAGGCCCTTTCGTAAGATTGCTCGAACGATGCCGTCCAGTCCACCTTTACTTTATGCGAGGGCTTCCACGTGAGGCGCGTTCTTCCGCCCCCGCTCTCCATGCCGTCGGCGTGCTGGCCGAGCGTGTGGTTGGTGAAGTAGCCGTTGCGCCCGTTGTAGAACGCGCCGACCGAGATGCCGAGGTTTTCGGCGGGGTGCAGGTAGGTGATGGCCGAGAGGCGGCGTGCCATAGACTTTGTCGTAAATCCCGCCGAGATGTCCGTGCCCTGCTTCACCAAGGGGTCGGCGGTGTAGACGCGGATAAGGCCGCCCGGCGTGTTGCGTCCGTAGAGCGTGCCCTGCGGACCGCGCAGCACGTCCACGCGCGTCACGTCGAGGAAGTTGAAATCGTAGGCGCTCTTGTCGAGATAGGGCACGTTGTCCACGTACAGGCCCACGGCGGGCGTGTTGATGCGCGAGCCGACGCCTCTGATATAGACTGCCGAGGTGAGTTTCGAGCCGTATTCGGGCATATAGAAGTTGGGCACGGCGGCCGAGAGGCCTTTCACGTCCGTAACGTTGAGCCGTTCGAGCGAGGTTTTGTCGAACAGGCTTACCGCAACGGCTTGTCGCCGCAGCGTGTTGGTCTCCTTGGGAGATGCCACCACCACGGCTTCCTCAATGTCAATGTTTTTTAGGGTGTCGGAGGGGACGCCTGCACAGGCTGCCCCGGCGAATACAGAAAATAAAAGTAGGTTCATTGCAGGAATTATTATTTTTCGGGTGCAAAGTTACCGCCTCGCCCATTTTCCCGCAATCCTCATTTATTAGGATTTTTTAATTGTGTTTTGGTATAAAAATCATTTCGGCAGTGTCAGCGTTAGCCGGTACACATCCTCGTCGCTCTCCGTAACGAGCGAGTAGTCCTTGCCATAAATCAGGTCGAGGCGCTTGCGCACATTGTCGAGTCCTATGCCGCCCTTTTCTTCCTGCGTGGCAGCCCCCACGCTGTTGGTGAAGCGGAAGATGAGGTTGCGGCCGTCGGCTTCCAACTTAAAATGCACGAACGAGGGCTTGCTGAAACTGATGCCGTGCTTAAAGGCATTTTCGAGAAACGTGACGAGAATGAGCGGTGGAATGACAACCTCGGGCAAGGGGTCGGGCAGTTCCACGTCGATGCGCACGTTGTCCGTATAGCGCAGTCGCATCAGGTCGAGATAGTGATGCACACTCTCCAATTCCAGCCGCAGCGGCACGGTGCGCCCCGTGCTTTCGTACAAGGCGTAGCGCATCATCTTCGATAGTTGCAGCAGCGAAGTCTTCGCGCCCTCGGGGTCGATGTCCACGAGCGCGAAGATATTGTTGAGCGTGTTCATAAAAAAGTGCGGATTGATTTGGAAACGCAGATACGTGAGTTGCTGCTCGAGCATCTCCTTTTCCAGTTCCGCCATGCGTCCGCGCTCCCTCTGTCCCTTGGTATATAGCTTCACGGCGACGTTAAGCCCCATCATCAAAATCATATAGATAAAGGTGAAGATTTCCCTCGGGCCAAAGAGCATAGGTCCCGTGTCCGGCTTGCCGTGCCTCGGGTGGCGGTGCATCTTGCCGTGCTTCGGGGCAGGCGCGTTCTGCATGTCCGGGTGTTCTTCGGCAGGCGGTGCCATTTCGGCCATAGGCGGCCACGGCGCCATGCTTTGGGGCGACGGCATCTTGCCCTCGTGGCGATTGATGCGCCCGGGGTGGTCGAAAATAATAGGACCCAAGAATCTCGAATGTAGTATCTCCGTGGTCAGCAGCAGTGCGAGGGCGAGGACGATGTAGGCCTTCGTCCGTTTCTTGTACACCAGGAGCGGTGCTACGAAGTAGTTGTGAATGATGAAGAAGACGCAAAGCCCGCCGAGGTCAATCCAGAAGCGCAGCACCTCATCGAATTTGAAACTTTCTGAGAGCAGAAACAGCGGCAGGGCGAAGACGCAGAGCCACAGCCCCAAGTAAATCAGCGTTTCCTGTGCCGTCGGCGTTTTCAGCCAGTCGGTGCGTAAGATTTTCATGTATGAAAGGTATTTATGTGCCCTGCAAAGGTCGTATTTTCTCGGAGATATTTTTTCCTAAGCCCTTGAAAATTTTTCGTTGCTCCCAGATATTTCTTACTATCACGTAAGAAAAAGTTTGTTACAAAGTTTGTAACGCTTGTTACAAAGTTTCTAACACATATTACAAAGTTTGTAATACATGTTACAAAGTTTGTAACAAAAAATC